>JADLDX010000832.1 GCA_020846515.1 Pirellulaceae bacterium | reverse complement strand
GCCAAGCCAACACTTTGAACCATTCACGCCAACAGCTCGTCATCATCTTCGCCATCCTCGCGTTGGCCCTTGGCCTGCGCGTGGCGGCGGCTATTCAGTGGCACCGTGCCACAGCCGAAACCGGCCGACTGTTTCGATTAGGCGATAGCGACAGTTATTGGGTATTGGCTGGTCATATCGCGCGCGGCGAACCTTATGAGTACGGCAGTCCCGACGCCAGCGTCTTTCGCGCGCCACTCTATCCCTTAGTACTCGCACCATTCACGCTCCTGTCCAAGCCGGAGGATGGCGTCTGTTGGGCGCGCCTCTTAGGTTGCTTGAGCGGTACGTGGGCGGTGTGGTTGGTCATGTGTCTGGCCCGACGACTAACACACACTTTTCATGCCCCAGACCCACTGAACGATACTTCACCTATCAATCATTCGCGTGCCATGGTCGCTGCCGGATTGATGGCGGCCGTGTATCCCGGCGCGATCGGCATGAGCATTGTGATTCTGAGCGAAGCCATCTTCTGCCCGCTCATGCTGTTAACATTGATGTATTGGTTGCGCGGACTAACGCACGCGACTTTCAAGCCCATCGCGCTGGTCGCACTCACCGCCGGAGTTTGCTCTGGTCTGGCCATCCTGGCGCGTCCCAGTTGGCTACTGTTCATGCCGCTGGCGGGAACGGTCGTGCTCGTTCTAGACCGACGTCGCACACATCAACTCCTGGTTCTGATGACCATGGCGCTGGGCTGTATTCTGGTCATGAGCCCTTGGTGGATTCGAAATCATCAAGTCACAGGACGATTTGTGCCCACCACGTTGCAGGTGGGTGCCAGCCTCTACGATGGTCTGCATGCCGGGGCCAGTGGTGGCAGCGATGAAAATATGGATTTCGTGAACGAGTTTATCCAACATCAACGACAAGCGGATCAAGAAGCTGGCCCATCCGGCCAGCCTAGGCAAAACAGGCAAGACAGCGAAGGCGATATCGAAGCTCAAGTGGCCAATACGGGTACTTTTGAGTACCGATTGAATGCTAGCATGCAACGCGCCGCCTTGGACTGGACGCAGAAAAACATCTCTGGGGCGATTCGGCTGGCTTTGGTAAAGTTCGCACGGACGTGGAGTTTATGGCCCAGTGCAGGTGAGATAGGTTCATCAAGCCTGCGCGCAGCGCTAACGATCGGCTGTTTTGGCGTGTTAGGCCTTGCCTGCTGGACTTCGTTGAGTTTATGGGGCTCGGGTCGCGCACAACCAACACAGATCAGTGCCGCAGAGACGAGTGTCACAGAGACTCGTGCAGCAGTCTGGTGGTCGATCGCGATTTGCTGGGCGCCGGCGATTTACTTCACGCTCCTGCATATGGTATTCGTGGGATCGATACGTTATCGGGAGCCAGCCGTGCTGGTGTTAACGGCACTGGCCGGCTGTGCCTTGAGTCGGGTACGTTGGTTCGGCGACGGGCAAGGAAGTCGTTCACTTGAAACTAGCGGCGGCAGTTGAATCGGCTGACAAGCGTGCTGTTCCTCCAACTCGACAATCGTCGGGATCAGGGGTGCTGTGGCTGATTGTCTTGTTAGCCGCGGTGGCTGCGATACTGAGTTATCGAGCGTTCGAAAACCGACTTGATCAAGAGCTGCGCATCGCCGTACTGAAGCGGCTGGCCGAGTTGTTTCCGCAAGCGCGAGTCAAGCTGGACCGCGTGTCGATCCAAGGCACTGGCAAGATCGTGGTGCATGGCTTGAAGGTGGCCACGATCGACGGAAAGCGGCTGCGGCAGATTCTGGCTGTTGACCGCATCGAATTGAGCGGTGATTTGGATATCGCCCATTTCGTCCAAGAGACGGTGAAAGTCCACCGTATTGACGTGTATCATCCGCAAGCTGAATTGTGGAAACTAGCCTCGGGCCAGTGGTCATTGATGGCCTTGGTTTGCCAAGAAAAAAAGGATCAGCCCACGCCGCGAATCCAAATTCATCAAGGCGACCTGCGGCTGTATCGTGGACAGCGTGATTCGGGCACCCCGATTGTCATTCACGATATCGCCGGTTCTGTCGGCGAGGGTAAGGCACTTGAGAATTCGCCCATTCGTCCGCTGGAAGGCAAATTCACGGCCCGCAGCAGCGGTTCATGTGAAGAGTTGGCGATGAACGGTTGGCTGGATCGCTCCACCGGCCATGTTTCATTGCAGGGTTCCATCGAGCAGCTCAGTTTTTCGCATGAACTGGTAAACAAACTGCCTCTGGACCTATCGCGTTCGATGACTCAGCTGGCTGGGCTAAGTTGCAAAGCGGGTGCTGGTATTTGGATCGATCGCGCCACCGCTGGCGCGCCTTGGCGATTTACGGTACGTGGCAAACTGGGCCAAGGACGCTTGAACGATTCGCGACTACCTTATCCGCTAGATGAGTTAAGTGGCGACTTCTATTGCAACAACCAATCGCTGCAACTCAGGCAAGTCAAGGCGCGCAGTGGTCAAGCCACTTGTACCTTTGACGCAGACATCAACGGCTTTCACCCACAAGCGCCGGTCAGCATTCGTGCGGAAGTGAAAGTCCTCCAACTCGATGGTCGACTCTACAATGCGCGGCCACCGAAATGGCGAGCCTATTGGGAACGAGTTCAACCTGAAGGCTATGTCGACGCTCTGCTGACACTCAACTCCGACGGCGTCAATTGGACACCGCATATTGAACTGCTCTGCCGCGATGTTCAACTGGAATGTTGGCTCTTCCCTTATCCGCTCACGAAAGTGGTAGGCAATGTCATCATCGAGCGAGACCGATTGATCGGCCAATCGTTGAAGGGCAGGGCAGGTGGGCAACCCATTACGGGTGGCTTCAATTTCCAGCGCATTGCGGAAGAGTGGTACGGCAACTTGCAGATTAAAGGTGATGGTCCGGTCACCATTGACGACAAGGTGCTCACTGCCCTGACTGTCCGCGGCCAGCCGACGGGGAACGTAGAACGCTTTGTCAGGTCGTTAGAACCCAGCGGTACCTTTAAAATTGAAAAGGCGAACTTCACCAAAAAGTATGGCGAAGGTGGCTTCTGGCACAAAGATCTGGCCATCGTTGTTTCGGATTGTTCCATGCTCTATCAGGGCTTTCGTTATCCGCTCTATAAGATTCATGGGCGCATTGAAGCTCAAGACGACCATTGGCAGTTAATGGATTTCGAGGGTTGGAACGATAGCGGAAGAATTCAATGTTCCGGGGATTGGCAGGATCAACACGAAGCCGGCATTCCCTTCCAACTGGCCTTTACCGCTCACTCGCTGGCCATGGAAGACGAATTGCAACATGCCTTACCAATCGACGCCCGGCAGCTGTGGGATCAACTGCAACCGCGTGGCAGTATTGATCGGGCCGATGTGAAGATTGTGCGTCCCACTGGCGATGCCAAAGTCCAACTGGAAGTTGTCCTGCATGAAGACAATCACAGCGGATCTGCGGCCGGCCAGAGTTTACAATTGCGCCCGAAAGCGTTTCCCTATTGGCTGTCCGATGTAGCCTGCGATTTGACGTATCGACCGGGACGTGTGGAGATATCCCAGGCTTCGGCCAACAACACAAACAGTCGGGTGTCGATCCGTGCCCAGTGCGAGCAGAATGCGGCTGGCAATTGGGTTGGCACGGTCAATTGGTTACCGCCATCGCGAGTAATGGTGGATACCCAATTGCTGCGGGCACTACCGGATTCGATCAGTCAGGGTTTGATTCAGCTTGACATGCGTGGTCCGATCAACATCACAGGCCTAACCAACTTTGAACTACCCATTGACGGCGTTACGGCTCCAACGACTGAACTGAACCTGCAGTTGGAGCTAGAGGATGTTCAATTGGGTGATGGCAAGATGGTTGATGGCATACGCGGCAGTTTGCGACTGGCCGGTCGGCGCGATCCATCACAAATCACGGCCGTGGGTTGGGCCGATATTGATGCGATGAGCTTGCGTGGTGTGCCAATGACCAACGTGCGCGGTCCGTTGGCGTTGTCAGGGAACCAGGTTTTCTTTGGTTCCGAAGTTGCGGGACGTTTTTCTAACAGCGGTGGCGCAGCCCCGGCGGAGATAACCGCCAATGCATTATCGGGGCAAGTGATGGCATCGGGCTCTGGTCAGTTGGACACCGGTCGCTTTCAGGTCAACGCCAAATTGGTCGACGCTGACTTCCGATGCATGCTGCAAGATCTTGGTGCGTCCTCGGCGCCCACCGACGCGCGGTGCAATGTGGAATTATCCATGGCCGGCATCCCATGGCAAACTCAAACATATAGTGGCTCAGGCGCTATCCATCTGCGCGATGCCCAGCTCTATCAACTGCCTACGATGATTCGCTTGCTGCGCGTACTTTCGGTGGCGCCCACCGACAAGGCTGCCTTCCATACGGCGGATATTGCTTTTTCAATTGACGGCGATCGAATCCCATTGAAGCTGGCCTGCGAAGGAGATCTGCTCAGTCTGCGTGGGCAAGGCTCTACCAACTTCCGCAAAGAGCTGGATCTAGAACTGTACAGTTACGTCGGCGGTCGAGTCCCGGTATCCAGTGTGCTATCGCCCCTGATCGCTGAAACACCCTATGCCTCATTTATGTCGCTGGCCATCGATGGTACGTTGGATAATCCTCAAATTGAAAAACGCGCCTTTCCTCAATGGGCCGTGCTGCAACAGTTCTTCCCCGATAAGGTTGCCAGTACGGAAGACACGAGCGAAGGCAATCGTCTGCTAGACCGATGGCGACGATGAGAAGATCCCAGAGACAACCCACTCCTGGCGTAGAGTCTTAGCATGCAAATTCAACCAACTGTTGCCGCAGGTGCTGCCGCTGGAAATGTTTCGCAGGCTGCCAGTCGAGATCGAGCCTCAGCGGCGGGCTCATCAGACAACGCCGCGACGAGCGCCACTCAAACAGCCGTTGAAAAGGTGGCCCGCAGCGAACAATCCAGCGCTGATCGCGATGCATACGGCGCGGGCCCGGGTCTGGATGCTCAACACCAAGATCATTCAGAAGAATCCTCAAAAAAACAGCCTACCCCGCACCACGAAAGCTTGCCCGTCCGCCCCCCCGAACCACCCAGCGAACTCGACATCTTAGGCTGAGCGCGAACTAACCCTCCTGCTGCGTAGCAGCGGAAGGGTCGACTGGCGTCAGCTCAGTCGGGGAGGGGGCCTCCCGTGCTAACCAAGGCATGAAGTACTCGCTGCGGACTCGCCTGTGCGGCGCACGCACCCTCCCCGAAAATCTACGCTGAAGGCGTGATTTTCGACCCTCCCTAAGCTGCGCTTGGGAGGGTTAGTTCAGACAGAGAGAG
>JADLDX010000831.1 GCA_020846515.1 Pirellulaceae bacterium | reverse complement strand
TCTAGCTTATTAATGCGCAGCTTGGTCTTTACCCGCGGCGGCTTGCCATCGGTACGATGCGAAGTGGAGGTGTAGGGTTCCTTTGATGTTTGGCCGGCGGGCGGTTGGCTGAGCGCCTCTTGGGCCGCGGCGGCTGTCAGCGACAAGCCGGCTATGCCAGCAAACGTCTGTCGCAAAAATTCACGCCGTTCTTTTGTCGCGGGGGTAGTCGACATGATGTCCTCACGGGGTGGGTAAGCCATCGCTGTCCCTAGCTGGCTTTCTCACGCGAGAAAGCAAACGCATGCACGGACCGCTAAAGATGGCCAGCAGAAGAATGGTTATTAACAGGAGGCAGATGGGTCGAGTAAACAAGGGCGTGAAGTCGCCTTGCGTAGCAATCAAACCGGATCGCAGTTTGCGTTCTACCAGTTCGCCTAGAATCATACCGAGTATCAACGGCGCGACCGGTATGCGTCGCGATTCCATGAAGTAACCCAGTAGTCCAAACGCGAACATGACGTACACATCAAACAGACTGTTGTTCAGCGCGTAAGCACCGACGACAGAAAAGACCACTACGCCGGCTAAGATGTAACGTTGCGGCAATCGCGACAGACCACTGAAGGCTTTGATGCCCAAGAATCCGATGGGCAACAGTAAAAATTGAGTGATGAGTGCAATCGCAAAGATGGTGTTTAGTTGCGAGGCATTTTCAGGTGCAAAGAGCTTGGGACCTGGGGTGATGTTGTACATCAACATGGCACCTAGCACGATGGCGGTGATCGCGTCACCGGGTATACCGAAGACGAGCGCAGGAATCCATGCGCCGGCGACCGCTGCGTTGTTGGCACTTGTCGGCCCGACGATGCCTTCCATCGAACCATGACCAAAATCTTGCGATCGCCGCGATGTTTTTCGAGCCAAACCATAAGCGCCCCAAGCCGCAATGTCAGCACCCGCTCCAGGTAACGCGCCAATCAGCGTGCCCAGCAGCGAGGAACGGAGCATCAACCATTTATGTAGCGCAGTTGTTCGGAGCGCTTCGATCCACAGTGCGCCGAGCGATTGGCGAGCCATGGTCGGTGATTTTGATTTTGACCAATCGGTTTGCCCGGCCGCGCTGCGCAGGACTTCCGCAATGCCGAAGAGTCCGATCATGGCTGGAATGAATCCCAAGCCGCTCATCAAGTCAGCGTTCCCGATGGTCTTGAGAAAGGGGTAACGCGGTTGACCAACGACGACATCCATGCCGATCGTTCCAATCAAGATGCCGATCATGGCTGAGAGCACACCGCGTATGGCGTAGCCTTCGCACACCAGGGCACTCATACTCAGACCAAGAATGCCTAACCAGAAGTACTCGAAGTCGCTGAATGACAGGGCCAGGACAGCCAGTGGGGCTGAGCAGAGGATCAAGAAGAGCACGCCTACTAATCCGCCCAAGACCGAACAGATCAGGTCGACCAATAGGGCCAAGTCACCTTGTCCGCGTTTGGCCAATTCATGACTATCCAGCGTGGCCGCCGCCGAAGCGGGCGTGCCGGGAATGCGCAGATAGGTAGCCGGGATATCGCCGGCGAAGATGGCTGTAAAGCTGACCCCAATCACCATGGCAATGCCGGCACTCGGATCCAGATAGAAGCTGAGCGGTATGATCAAGGCGACAGCCATGGTGGCCGTGAGTCCGGGCGTGGCACCGACGAAGATGCCGAAGATCATGCTGAGTAGCCAAGGCAGAAGCACGCTCGGCTGGAGGAGTTGATCGATCATGAGTCGCCTAATGGAGTTAGCGGGGGGCGCTGCGTCGCTGTGTAGTGTAATCGCAACCGCGCGTCGCAAGCAAAGGGGTGGTTTGAGGCGCGATGTCAGCGGCAGATGCGCGCGCTCACTTCTTAATCCTGATTTGAACCACGGATTTCACGGATGGCACTGATGAAGAACAATATCTGTGTGGTCGGGCAATTACTTTATGTGTAAAGTAATTGGGCTGTTCATGCGGCGATGGTTCTCAGCAGTGTCGAAGCCAAACAATGAAACCGGGAGACCAGGCGGCTAACGCCGTTATGGTAGTTGTACTGAAAACAGGCCGGTGAAGATGAGCCAGACGGTGCCGACGAGTAACAGGCCAGCGCAAACGGAGCCGGGCCAAGATGCGCCGAGCCATTTAGTTAAGGTAATTACAAATAGGCAAGTGCTAACTATAAATCCCAGCCAAGGTAGGGCCAAGGCGTAGAGGACGATCAACGAGATGATGACCAGCGTGCGACTGCCGCCCCCTGCCCTGCTCTGCTCCGGCTGTGGTTCGACGGGCACGTTCGTGGGTGACGCTGAGTTAAGAGGCGACAATGTATTGGCCCAGCGACTGCGCACTACCTCGACTACGGACAGCAGCAAAATACCAGCGATCAACACGGTAGGTAAAGCCAACGGTCCGGGATCGTGATTACCCGAGAGTCCTTGGTCATAGCCGGCGCTGACGATTGCGTCCTTCCACTGTTCATCTTGGGCTCGCAGGAAATCTCGAAAATCCTGGGCGTTGCGAATTGTGACACCAAAGCCGTTTTTGTCCATCACTTGACGGTAGGAATCGCTGTGACCAATACGCAAGCAGGCTTCTTCGAGTCGTCGGACGAAGTCAACCGGTGTGCCTTTGGGCACGGCCAGACCGCGAAAGCCTTCGGCGATCCAATCGATACCCTGTTCGCGGGCCGTGGGCACTTGTGGATGCGAGGCCAGTCGCTCGGCGGACATCACGGTCAGGGCGCGGACTTCGCCACTGTCCAATTGATTTTTGGCCTCCGCTAGACTGCAACAAACCAGGTCGAGATGTTTTCCCATCAGTTGTTGCAAGGCTTCGGAGGAACCTTGATAGGGGACCCAGACAACCGCACGCGCGTCCAGGCCAGCAGCGCGCATCAAACCGATGCGATGCAGGTCCCAGGTACCACCGGTGGCCGTGCCGGACATCTTCAATCGGCCTGGGTTGGCGCGGACATCGTTGAGCCAGTCGCTCAGTGATTGCCAGGGTGCATCGCGGCTGACCAGTATGGCGGCCGGGTCAGCGTTGACTTGCAGAATACATTCAAAATCTTCGTGGGTCAGCGTCGAGACACGCATGCGGTGCATCGTGGCGATCTCGAAAGTCACCAGAGTCAGCGTATGACCATTGCGCGGTGCATGTGCTCCGGCAAAATGGCCGATCGCGCCTGAGCCACCCACTCGATTGACGACGACAAACGGTCGATGGAACTCGCGATTAAGTGCATCGGCCCAGAAGCGCGCGATACGGTCGGTGCCTCCACCAGCTGCCCAAGGACAAATGATGGTGACCGTCTTGATAGGGTAATCGGCCGAAGCAGTGCCTACTGAGTTATTTGAGCTGGCCGAGTTGGGTGTGATGGCGGTGATGGAGGCCAAGAGCAACCCCAGCCAAGCCAAGTGTAACGGGCGGTGGGGCATGAAGGGTTGTCTCCTGGTAATTTGAAGTGGGCATGAGAGTAAGCCGAATTCTACGAAGTTTTTAACCCTGCTGCTGCGCAGCAGGGAACTAACCCTCCTGCTGCGTAGCAGCGGGAGGGTCGACTGGCGTCAGCTCAGTC
>JADLDX010000830.1 GCA_020846515.1 Pirellulaceae bacterium | reverse complement strand
TTTTGCAACAGACTAACATCGGTAGTATGCATATGTATATCGCCCAGCCATTCTAACATACCCCTCCCTCGTTTAACAGTCAGCCGCAGGCGTACTTAGTACCAGCGGTGAGTACGCGTCAGCGCTGAGTACGCCTACGGCTGACTGTTAAACGAGGCGCTGGTATATGCGCCAGCACTGAGTACGCCTGCGGCTGACTGTTAAACGAGGCGCATACCTCTCAGTTAGAGCTTCGGCCGACTCAACGTCTAGAATTCGGATCGCGTGACCGTGTCGGGAATTTGGGCTGATAGCGATCGTCCCCAGATATGGCCACCGATGACACTGCCGTAGTACAGCGGATTGGCCCAACGCGGTACACCGCTGCCCAGCGCGCTGCCCACGTAAGTTCCGTAGGCTGGATAGAGCACGTTGTAGGCTTCCCGATGCTCTGCGGGCGTGGCGTTCATTTCGGAGTAGGCCAAAGCATCACCCGTGGCAATCGACTCGTGCACCAAGGGTACAAAGGGCAACACATACGCCGCGGCATACGTGCCCTTGTACTGCCGCCGCGCAAAGTCTTTGGCGTGAGCGGCTTCATGCAGTCCTATTGCCGGCACATCGGAATACAAATGAATCGTATCGGTATAAGGATTGTAATGGTCGCCGCCGATCAAGCGGCCCGGCAGGACGGTTTCGTAGAGCGTGGTGACTGCGCCGAAGGTGTATCGCCAAGGTGCCGCCACGCGTTTGTTACGAACCAAACGCCGCCAATCATCTCCTGGTGCGTATTGGTTGATACGCACGCGCGTTGTGTCCAAAGCGTTGGCGACCAAATAATCGTTAACCACTTCCTCAGTCCGCAGACTGATGTTGTGATTGTCGATGCGCCGGTTCCAAAGGATGATTTTGCTGGGAATACCCAACACCCAACCCACGCCATCGATGATCGGCCGCTTTTCACCTCGCTGGACCTGTTGGCTGCCATCGCGCAGTTCTTCTGAAAGCAACCAGCGGTTGGCAGTGATCGATCTGGGCTTAAGCGCCTGGCAACCACTCAGTAGCACTAGAGCCGATGCTAGCAAACATGCCGAGACCAGTCGTTTGGATAGTGGGCTCATCGTGTCCATGGCACCCATGTGGAGTGACAGCGGTTCAAGTCAATAGACGTATGGCCCCCGCCTTCGAGCGCCGTCATCGACCTTACGTAGCATCGGCATTTGGGACAAGTCGGAATGAACGGGTTTTCAGCGCGCTGCCGCCTCAACCAACTTGGATGCACTTTGCCGACTTTGTGCGCCCCCTGCACGTCGACACTCATGAATTGTGCCACGCAAATCGATGGATAGCTTTACATCTATTGACGCGCGGCGGCGATGAGTTCAGCGGCTCCTAGTGCTAGCAAATCATGCGCGAGTTCACTCCCGAGCAGGGTGGCCTGCTCGATGGGTCCGCGTTGCGAACCGCTGATCACTTGCTGGCCATCGAGCGATAGCACTCGCCCAACCAAATGCAGTTGGCCGTCCTTCACTGTGCCCCGCGCGGCGACCGGTGCCAGGCAGCCGGCCAAGAGCGCGAGTAGCAACGACCGCTCGGCCAAAACTTCGGCGTGCGACGGGACGTGATCAAGCTTGGCCAGCGCCGCCAGAGCCGCGTGGTCGTCCTCGCGACACTCCAGTCCCAAGGCGCCCTGTCCTACAGCGGGCAAAATGCGACTTGCCGGCAACACTTCCGTAATGCGATCTTGCAAACCTAAGCGCGTTAAGCCAGCGGCAGCCAAGACGATGGCGTCGTAGTCACCAGCGGCCAACTTGGCCAAGCGAGTATCCACATTGCCGCGAATATCGATCACTTCGATATCACGTCGCCAATGTCGCAGTTGGGCGGCGCGGCGCGAACTGCCGGTGCCGATGCGTGAACCTGCGGGCAGGGCTTCTAAACCGAGACCAGAGGCAGACACCAAGACATCGGCTGTCGTCTCGCGCAGTGGAACGGCCGCCAGGTGTAGACCGGGTATCGGTTGCGTAGGCAAGTCCTTCAGACTGTGCACCGCCACGTCGACGCGTTTGGCTAGCAGTTCTCGCTGTATCTCTTTGGTGAACAGCCCTTGGCCGCCCACCTGACTAAGTGGTTGCGTAGAGATATCGCCTTGAGTCGAAATGATCTCCACGTGAACTTCGATACCTAAGTCGCTCAGTTGACTGGCCACCCATTGGGCCTGCCACAGCGCCAGTTTGCTTCCGCGAGTTCCTATGCGAATGATACTCAAAGTGATGTCGGCCTTTATGCGTTGCAGCTGGGCAAATGGACTGGCAATAGTCCTTAGGTTACGAAGAGTTTAATAGCAGTTGCTGGTCGCGCAGTTTAACGAGAAAAATGGTAGGCTAGAAGGCCATGCTTGATCGTGGGGGCCATCAAATAGGCAAGTTTGGACAAAGACCTATACCTCGGCCGTCTGGAAGGGTTCATGTCTCAATTGAAAACGGGGCCCACGCCAATGGTCGAGAGACTGAGCGGTAAGGTCGAAGTTCAACCCAACTTGATTAACGCAAGATCCGCGTTGGAAACGACTGTCCCGATGCCGCCTGAATCACCTTCTGATTTACCCAACAATGTGACAGCCCTGGAACGACAGATTCGGCTTTACGATGCGGTGGTCTCCAACACGGATGACTTCCTCTATGTTTTTGATTTGCAGCATCGGTTTATCTTTGCCAATCGCGCTCTGTTGACGGTTTGGGGTAAGAGTTGGGAGGCCGCCATTGGCAAGACTTGTGCTGAATTGGGTTACGAGCCTTGGCATGCAGCCATGCATGGGAGAGAAATCGATCATGTCGTGGCTACTGGACAAGCCATTCGCGGCGAAGTGCCTTTTACTGGTACCACTGGCCAACGGGTTTACGAGTACATTTTCGTGCCTGTCATGGATGTTGCCGGAAATGTAGAAGCCGTGGCTGGCACGACGCGCGATGTAACTGAGCGTCGAATGGCGGAAGAGGCGCTGCGCGCCCGAGAATCGAGGTTGAGAAAGATCTTCGAACATGCTGGCACCGGGATTGCAATTACTGACATTCAGGGGCGTTTCGTTCAGTGCAACCCGGCTTATTGTCAAACCATTGGTTATGACGAAGCCGGCGTCCAGCAAGCCAGTATGTCAATGCTGGTCCACCAAGACGATCGGGCCGAAAATCTACAGTTGGTCAAACACCTGATCAGTGGCACTATTCCTTCGTTCGAAATCGAGAATCGTTACATCAAACGCGATGGCAGCGCGGTGTGGGTGCACAAATTTGTATCCATCTTGCGAGACGATCCCAGCGGTACGGCGCATGTTATCGAACTGGTTACCGACATAACGCACCGCAAGCAGTCTGAAGCCAAACTGCGAAGCAGTGAGCAGTTCAACCGGAGCGTAATGGATGCGAGCGCGGATTGCATTAAGATTATGGACGTATCTGGGCGATTGCTGAGCATTAACGCCACGGGATTGCGATTGATGGAAATCGAACGCGTCGATGCGTTACAGGGTAATCATTGGTCTCAG
>JADLDX010000829.1 GCA_020846515.1 Pirellulaceae bacterium | reverse complement strand
TAGGCTTGCACATAGCCGGGATACTTTTTATTCACATTCTCGAACTGCGCGTTGGCCGCACCCAGTGCACGTAGTCGTTCCAAACACAATATGCGGCGATTGGTCAGGCGTGATTCCTGAATCAGCGGCAATAGAAAGACCAGAATGATCAAGAGCGCGACGGCGGCCACAATGACTTCCAGGCGCGTCATGCCCCTCAAAGTGCTGCGTCTGGTCCATGTCGTCATGTTTGTGATCACCAAGGCTGAATGCTCAGACAACAAAAAAGGCCCAGCGAATCCGCCAGGCCTTTTAACTTGAACCATGAACATGCTCAACGCACGTTTTCAAATCTTAGTTGGCGTAGTCGCCTTCTTTGAGCAGGTAACCAGGATTGGGAACGTCGCTGGCTTTTGTATGGGGCGTTAGCAAGGCTTGATACACATGGTAGTCGATGCCTTCATTCATGCTGATGACATTGCCACCGAGAAACGCCACATTGACCAGGCCGCTGTGGCCGGAAGATGGTCGAGCATTTTCGTGGCTGACAGCGGTTTGCGTGTACTTATTGCCATTGATCTTGTTGGTCGGTTGGACGGTAGGGAAACCGGACAAGGCTGGTTCGGCGCGATACAGCCAAACCATGCCGATGTGAAAGCGAGCGGACACGGGTGAATTCAAATCATCACCACTGGCTCCGCCCACAGTTGCCCAGCCGGCAGGGCTGCCTGCGTAACCCCAACCACTTGCTTGCAGGTTTTCGCTGAAGGCAATGGTCGAAGTCAGACCGTCGCGAATGTTTTCATTGCGTGTAGGCAAATTGGCTCGAGAACCCAACGTTGGCATCATGGAATTGCCGCTGTAGCAGGTGTTGATCGTAGCTGGCAGTTGGTTGGAGAAGACTCCGTTTTGTGGACTGCTGACACGCGTGGCTATGACAAGCGGTGTCAAGGCACCGTACGAACCAGGCATAGTGTCCGGATAGAATCCCGCATTGCAGACATAGCTGCTTTTGGCGAACTCTTCCGTACTAACGCTGTCACTAGCGCAAGTGAAGCCTGGGATATTGGGATAGAACTGATTGGCAGCATTGGCAGCGGTAAAGCCGGCGGCGGCATTCCAAGCCGCGGTGGTCCCTGGGTCTTGCCACAATTCCAATACAGGCTCTTGTTCTAAGTGAGCGAAGAGCGCCACGGCCCAGGTGCCGACTTTGGATTGACCGGCCGCATTTCTGCCAAACGCTTCCAAAATTCCAGGGTAACGTTTCTTGGCGACCTCAAACTGGGTATTGGCTTGAGTCAACTGCTGCAAACGCGCTGAGCATTCAGCGCGGCGGGCTGCTTCGCGAGCAGCTTGTACGGCGGGCAGGAGCAGGCCCACCAGCACGCCAATGATGGCGATGACCACTAGCAATTCCACGAGCGTAAACGCGTGGCGCGAGGAGTGACGCATGAGATTCCCCTTTGAGCATACGGACGGGCAGAGACGATAAGATTGATTCCGGCGAGATACGCGGACTCCCCGACAATCATTGTTGCAGGCGCCGGTGCCTGCGTCCAGTCTTTTGGATAGCATTTTCGCTATATCCAGTGGACTTGGACCTGCCAGTCTCCGAATCCTGCTAACTTTGCCTTTCCCATTCCCGCAGCCCAGGCGGCCCACCCGAGTTTTAAGCCCAGCAGATTCGAGATAAACCTGAAATACGCTGGTCCACCGATGACTCGAAAACTTATGATCGCCAGCCTTTTGGTGCTGGGGTGGTTCATTGCCTCCAGCCATAAGGCTCATGCAGGCTCGCCCACGTTTCCTTGGCACGGTGCGAACTCTCAGGTTCCCGTAGGCCGCGTACCCGCTCGAGTACTCAACCGCGCCGCCACCACGCCACTGGACGTCGCAGCTCCCAAGCAAGCCTATCCCTACGGCTGGTTCGGACCCAATCCCACGCCCCAATGGAAGCGGAGCTTTGGCGCCTCCAAGGGCTATACGCAATGGTCGAGGCTCTAGCTGGTGGCCACGCGGCTAAACGCAATGCCGTTCAATCTTCGGTCGAATTAAAGCGGAATCGGCGCGAGCCGTCCGGTTCTGCCTGCACTATCTCGGGTCGTTCGCGGAGAAAAATCGGGCGAAACCGGACGGCTTGCGCCGATTCCGCTACAAGTCAATCAAAGATTGAACGATAGGCATCGCCGCTTGCCCAGGGTCGCTCAGCGATAGCGAGACG
Organism: Pirellulaceae bacterium; assembly: GCA_020846515.1. Classification (GTDB taxonomy): domain Bacteria; phylum Planctomycetota; class Planctomycetia; order Pirellulales; family Pirellulaceae; genus Aureliella. Next base: position 1,723 of record JADLDX010000829.1, on the reverse strand, counting down.
CAGTTTTCAATGGAGCCACCGGACGGGTGGGCTCTACGGCGCCAAATCGGCGATCTTTCTGCCTACCCTTGATTTAACGGGTGCGGCTGTTTCAATTACTCTAGAGAAGCGGTTAAGTCGCAGAATCTGCAATTACCTAGTTCAGAATCGGGGGCGTCCCGATATCCGAATTCGCCCTGGAGTAGTTTTGATGGTCACTCGTCTGTGTTGTTCGCTGGCCTATGGTTGTTTGGCCGTTCTGACTGTTCTTGCCGGATCCATAACGGCAACTGCACAGGACAAACCGCTTAAGCTGCTCTTCTTGGGCGACAAAGGTCATCATCGCCCGGCCGAGCGCGCCGCACAGTTGATCCCTGTCCTCAAGGAACGCGGCATCGAAGTCATCTACAGCGACCAGATGAGCGACCTGGCACTGGACGATCTTCGCAAGTTCGATGGCTTGATCATCTACTCCAACACGACCGAGATCTCACGCGATCAAGAATCGGCGCTGTTGGAGTATGTGGCCGGCGGAGGTGGCTTTATCCCTCTGCACTGCGCTTCGTACTGCTTCTTGAATTCACCCGCCTACATCGACCTGGTGGGCGCCCAGTTTAGCAAACATGGGGGCGAAGTCTTTTCTACCGAGATCACTGAACCCAACCACCCGATCATGCAAGGCTTTGGCGGGTTCCAGAGTTGGGATGAGACCTACATTCACACCAAACACAATGATCGCAATCGCACGGTGCTTGAAGTGCGTAAACAGGGTGGCCAGGCGCAAGGCGTACAAGCCGAGCCCTGGACGTGGGTGCGCACTCAGGGCAAAGGCCGCATCTTTTACACCGCATGGGGACACGATCAACGCACTTGGTCCAATCCTGGTTTTCAAAACTTGATTGAACGAGGTATTCGCTGGGCATGCCAGCGCGACGTGTCGGTTGTTAAGGCGTTTAGCGATCGAACTCTCTTTCAAATCCCGGCGATGACGGCCGCGCGCACCGATGTGGCACCTTTTCAGTATGAAGAGGTGGGCCCGAAGATCCCTAATTATGTACCCAGCAATCGTTGGGGTTCTCGGGGCGAGAACTTGACCAAGATGCAGAAGCCACTGCCTGCCGCAGAATCCATCAAACATTATGTGACTCCACAGAAGTTTCGTCTCGAGTTGTTCGTTTCCGAGCCACAGATTCAAGGCAAACCGATCGCCATGAATTGGGATCATCGTGGGCGATTGTGGCTATGCGAGACGGTCGACTATCCCAATGAACTTAAAGATGCCGTCAATGGTCGCGACCGCATTCGTATTTGCGAAGATACCAACGGTGACGGACAAGCCGACAAATTCACCGTGTTTGCTGAGCAGTTAAGCATTCCAACTTCGATCGAGTTCTATCGCGATGGTGTCATCGTACAGGCCGGTGTCGAGACATTGTTCCTGCGAGACAAAAACGGCGATGACCAAGCTGACGAACGCGTTACCTTGATCAAGGGTTGGGCCATGGGCGATACCCACGGTGGCGTTAGCAACTTCCTGTCCGGTTTGGACAATCGGTACTGGGCCATGCAAGGCTACAACGACTCTCATCCAGAGTTTGCACGCGGCAAACACCCAGGTTTCCGCCAAGGCCCATTTAATTTCACGATGGATCAAAAGCAGGCTGAAGTTACGGACGTGGAGTTCGTGCGCTCGACGACCAACAACAGTTGGGGCTTGGGCATCTCCGAAGAAGGGCTAATCTTC
>JADLDX010000828.1 GCA_020846515.1 Pirellulaceae bacterium | reverse complement strand
TGCGTGTATTGATCGAGTAAACCAACAGGCATAATCGATTTGGATGATTTGACGATCTCGTCAATGTCATCTCGCGCGATCTTAATGGGCATGGGCTGATCCGGGCTGGCGATCAGCGATAGACTCTCCTTCGTCTCCTCAACCACACTGCCGGAATAAACCTTGCCCTCAGTCGTCAACACTTGCTGGACTGCGTACCGCGCATCCACTTTGTGCGATGGGTCGAGCAACTCTTGCAACAAGGCTTGATGATCACCCTTGAGACGCTTGGCCACATCGGTCAAGTCTGGACCAACAATGCCACCCTCGCCACGCATCTTGTGACACTGCAAACATGTGGCCTCCTTCAATAACCGAGCTCCGATCTCGGCGGAGCGGCCGCGCAGTCCAGTGCCTAACTCTGGTACTAAATCGGGCATCGTCCACTTGCGTACAAACGATCGATTGTTGCCGATCGGATCGGCCGGTGTGGTCGGTTGCTTTTGCCAGGCATCCAAATCAGGCACCACGACCATCACGCCATACATCCGCATCCAGTGATTGGGAAAGGTACACACAAACGGATATTCACCTGGCACCTTGGGGGCCTCGAAGGCCAGCCGCTCTTGCTTGCCGGCGGGTACCATCGTCGTGGCCCACAGGACTTTGTCGCTCGCAGGCACATACTGCTTGCCATCAGTAACCTGATCCGGCGCCATCGTGGCCGCCACCATCGCAATCTCCTTCAAAGCTCCAGGCACAGTAATGACGAGATTGTGCGGCATCAAGTCTTCGTTCTTCAACACAATCTCAACCGGTCGACCAGCCTCCACTGCGAAGTACTTGATGTCATACCGCATCTCTTCTTCTACCGTGCGAATGCGGACCACGCGAACCGATACGGCTTGCAACCGAGCCCGATAGGCGCGCGAGGTGGCCTCGGGCAAGACGGGCAGCAGCGTCTCGGCCAACTGCACAGCGTCTATGTAACTGTCGCTGGTCCGATCAGCGATCGGCGTGGCTTCCGCAGCCACCACCAATCGCGTCGCCAGTGGCTCTACCAAACCGCGATCACGCTCCGCAGCCGGCACGCCCAACATGGCCCGCACAGCTTCATCACGGAGCTCCGATTCATCGTATAGCTTGACCAGGCGAGCAAACTTGTCCGGTCCTTCGACGGCAATCGTGCCCAGCGTACGAATGGCTTGCCGACGCACCTCGACGGGTTGAGCTGATGCGAGCATGGCCACGACGTCACCGCGCAGCGCACTGCGGGCAGCAGCATCAGGCAACCAGGCAATAGCGGTCAACGCATCCAAAGCGCCACTGGCATCCGTCTTGGCATGCGCTCGAACGGCCGCGACCTGGCCAGCCGTCAACAGTGCAGCGGCCGCGGCGCGACGAGCCCAGGAGGTTGAACTAGCTAGCGATTGACTAAGCACAGACGCTTGGGCCAACAACTCGGCTTTCGGCTCGGCCAATAGACTGCTGATCAAATCGCGCGCTGAACGAGCTGTCTCGGCATCGTCGGCCGTAAGCGCCCCAAGGGCGGCGAGCAACTCGACGACGACCGAGGACGATTTGAGTTTGGCTAAGGCTTCGGCGGCCGCGCGACGCTCGCCGGTGGGGATGGCCGCGCGCGACAAGATGGCTGCGTAAACCGGAATGTACTTGGGACTGTCAACTCTGCGTTCGGCCAAGAGCAGCTCGGCATTGCTCAGCCGCTTCAGCTGGTACTCGACCACCTTCGGACTCTTGTCCAAGAATAGCTTGGGCGCTTTGGGGCCGGCGGGCGAATCCGCCTGATGATGCGTGTGCGACTCTTGCGCCAGCCCAATCGCGCCATGACCAGCTAGCCAACCAATCGCACAGATGCCCATTAGGCTCACACCACAGGCGCGAGTAACGCGTAAGACGCTGACGATGTAACCCAACGAATCACCTCGAACAATAATTGGTTAACGGAAGTCCACTTAACGCTGAAACTAGTATGCCACGCAAGGAAAACCTTGTCCAACCTGACAATCGGCCAGCCTACGTCCAGACCTGCAAAGCTGTGAAGCATTTTAGAAGCGGAACGGCGCAAGCCGTCCGGTATATCCATGTATTTTAGAAGCGGAACGGCGCAAGCCGTCCGGTAGTTCCCGGTAGTTATAGGAACCGGAGGGCTTGCGCCCAACCGCTACAAATACCCTATAAGAACCGGAGGGCTTGCGCCCTACCGCTACAAATGCCGGGTTTCACGAGCAAACATGCTTCACAGCGTTGCCGGAAGGGGGTGGCCTGGTACGCGCGGCAGGGATATAACAGAAGACTCGTTCGCCGCCGACAGGATGCACTGATTCGCTACGGCGAACTAATCAGCCACTGGTAGAATCGCAGGAGGTGTTAGTGGATACGATTGCCGAACCAGGTGCCGCGTCACAAGCCGCAGGTGCCGACTCAGGTATCGAAGATACGGCGACGGAGCGATTCTCAGCCAAACGCATTTGGCGATTCTCAGCACACGATGTGGATGAGGTGCAGTCGCTGGCCGATCGCTGCCACTTGTCGCCTGTGGTCGCACGATTACTGCTGCAACGCGATATCTCGACACCCGACAAAGTCAGCGCGTTTCTAAAGCCCAAGCTGAACGACTTGCGCAATCCTTCGCTACTGCCAGGCGTGACCGAGGCTACGTCCCGCATCATGCGGAGTGTGCAAGCCGGTGAGTCGATCGTGGTTTACGGTGACTACGATGCCGACGGAATGACCGGTACAGCGATTTTGTATTTGTGTTTGAAGCGTTTGGGGGCCAATGTCGCTTACCATTTGCCCAGCCGAACCGAAGAGGGTTATGGTCTGCACGTTGAATCCGTCGAGCGTCTGGCGCAGCATGGCAAACGACTGATCATTACGGTGGATTGTGGGATCGCCAGCATCGAGGCGGCCGAGCGTTGCCGCGCGCTGGGTGTGGGTTTGGTCGTTACGGACCATCACGGTTATGGTCAACAATTGCCGGTGGCCGACGCGATTGTGCATCCGGCCTTGCCTGGTTCGGATTACCCATTTGCTGGATTATGTGGAGCGGGCGTAGCCTTTAAGTTGGCTTGGTCGTTGGCACAAGCCGCCGCCGGTGGTGACAAGGTGGATCCCGCCATGCGTGGCCTGCTGCTCCAGTTGCTGGGCCTGGCCGCCATTGGCACAGTTGCCGACGTGGTCCCGCTGATCGACGAAAATCGCATTATCGTGACGAGCGGTCTGCGGGCCTTGGTCGCTGAACCCTTGCTGGGTGTGCAGAAGCTATTGAAATTGGCCAAGCTGGAGGATTGTCGTCAGCTCAGTAGCGAGGACATTGCTTTTGCCATCGCCCCGCGTTTGAATGCTGCCGGCAGGTTGTCGCAAGCCCAGTTGGGTGTGGAGTTGCTGACGACGACCGATGACGCACGGGCCGAGGCGCTGGCCAGTTATATCGAGACGCTGAACGGCAACCGAGAATCGATCGAGCGCAGCATTACGCTGGCTGCTGGCAAACAAGCCAAAGAGGTGCATGTGCTGGCCGAGGATCCGGCCATTGTCGTGGCTCACGCCGGCTGGCACGTGGGCGTGATCGGCATCGTGGCTGGGAAATTGGCTGAGCGATATCACAAGCCGGTCGTGGTCATTGCGCTCGATCCACTGGGTGCGAAACCCGGTACCGGCTCAGCGCGCTCGCCTGGCGGGGTGAATTTGCATCAGGCGCTGGAGAGCTGCCGAGAGTTGCTGGTCGGCTGTGGCGGTCACGCGGCAGCGGCTGGTCTGAAGATCGAAGAGCAGAATGTGCCGGCGTTTCGAGCCGCCTTTTGCGAAGCCTGCAGCCAGCAGTTGGCAAGCGGGACCGGTGAGAAGATTGTGCACATCGATGCGGAAGCTCCGCTTGGGCAATTGGATTTGTCGACGGTGCAGTTGATTGAATCGTTGGCGCCGTTTGGGGCGGCCAACCCGCGTCCGCTGTTTTATGCTTCCGGCGTACGGCTGGCCGAGCCGCCCAAGACGATGGGCAAGACGGGCCGGCACCTGAGCGTCCGTTTCCAACAGCATCACACCAAAATGCGCGGCGTCGCGTTTGGCCAAGCCGAACAGTGGCTGACCGAGTTGACCGAGTGCCAAGAGCCGATCGATATCGCCTTCCGCCCGGTGATCAACGAATTCGGAGGTTTTCGCAAAGTGGAGCTGCAACTGGTCGAGTGGCGGAAGAGCAAGTGACTCGTCTTTCGTTTAACAGTCAGCCGCATACGTACTCGTTTAACAGTCAGCCGCAGGCGTACTCGTTTAACAGTCAGCCGCAGGCGTAATCTCTTCTAGCCCCCCCAGAGAGTACGCCTGCGGCTGACTGTTAAACGAAGGAGTACGCGCGGCTGACTGTTAAACGGACCTTGCCGTGAGTTGGGGGTGTGTGGTACGCTATGGGGCTTCACTGCGTGTAGCTATTTTTGGCTGAGCGTACGACAGACACAATTCACCACCAACATCAATCGTTTCGGAGGCAGGGCTCGTGGGAGTAAAGAAGACTGGCAAAGGTCGGCGCAAGATTGGTCGCAAAAAACGACGTATGCGTGCACGCATCCGACATCGCAAGAAGTAACCTGCGAGTTCTACTCTCATGGTGGCTGGGTCGTTAGCGACCAGCCATTTCGACTGTGTCCTTCGGTATTGAGCCACAGATTTTTGGCATGACGTTATGGCCGAGTCGCAGAGCGATTCGGCTACTTACGAGTTCGAGTCGCGGAACGATTCGGCTACGAATGAAGAAACTCTATGAAAAGCCCAGATAGTTCTAAGCTTGGGTTGGTGCTCTTTGCCATCTACTTGGCATTCTACGTTACCTTCGTCGGTATCAGCGCTTTCGCTTCCCAATGGTTCGAAGTCGTCGTATTCGCAGGCCTGAACCTGGCCGTCGTCTATGGCTTTGGCCTGATCATCCTCGCCCTAGTGCTAGCCATGATCTACGGCGGC
>JADLDX010000827.1 GCA_020846515.1 Pirellulaceae bacterium | reverse complement strand
CGTGAAACCCGGCATTTGTAGCGGTTGGGCGCAAGCCCTCCGGTTCCAATAGCTACCGGGATACACCGGACGGCTTGCGCCGTTCCGCTTCTAAAATGCTTCACAGCGTTGCCCTCCCCCAGTCCACAGATTTATCGGCAGGAAAAATAGACCTGACCCCTTTTATCGCTTTATAATAATGCTTCACCAGCCCACATAATCCCACCGCACTTTAGCGATCTGTGATGAAGCCTAAGCCCTATTCTTATCTAATGCTCACTGCCGTGAGCTGCATACTATGCAGTGGTCAGCCTTGCGCCGCTGAGCCATCGATACCCGCCGAGTTCGATTCGTTTCTTAAACAGTACTGTGGTGAATGCCATCGCGGCAGCGCACCGAGCGGGGGTTGGCGATTGGATGATCTATCCGGCGATATGGCCTCGCTGGATGCGGAACGCCGTTGGACTCGTATCTACGACCAACTCGCCGATGGTGATATGCCACCGCGTGACGCGGCTCAGCCAGAAGCGTCCTTGCGGTCTTCAATACAAAAGCAGATGCATGACTGGCTTCATCAATCTTCGCTCCAGCGTCAGCGTGACCAAGGTCGAGTCCCCATCCGAAGACTGAATGCCACGGAGTATGAGCACATCGCTCAAGAGTTGCTACAGATCGATACTCCGCTGAAGGATCTGTTGCCGGAAGATGCAACGACGGCTGGCTTTGACAAGGTCAGTACCGGACTAGATATGTCTGCAACTCACTTCCTGCGGCTTCAGGAAGCTGCGGACCGAGCGATCAGCGCCGTCGTCCCTATGCACCCTCCGATTCCATTCAGCGATAAACGCACCGGCCGCAATATGACCGAAAAGGGACCAAACTTCCGTGAAGGCCTGGGACGCACGTCGCAATTGGACGGTGATGCATTAATCTTTTATACGCGGTTGCCGCGTTATGGTCTGTGCGCGACAGCCGCCGTACCCAGCGCTGGCCGCTACAAAGTCCAAGTGAAAGCGGCCGCGGTCGGTGGCAAGTCGCTGGCCGTCGGTTTGATGCGCGTCATGCAAAGTGGTCGCGAAGGTCCGGTGCTGTTCGATGTGATCGAGAGCCCAGCGGGCGAGCCCGAAGTCATCACGATCGAATGCAACCTGGTGGCCAGGCAAGCCTTCGTGTTGAATATGTTGACCACTTGGGATATTCGTCGCTTCAAGAAACCGATTGAAGAATACACTGGCCCAGGTCTTAAGGTGGAATGGATGACCATCGAAGGGCCTATCGGCGAGTTTCCCCAACCGGCTTACGCTACGCTGTACGATGATCTGGCGCTGAAAGCTCGCTCGGTGGCGATCGCTGAAAAGAATGGGCTGCGTGTGCCTGATGTCCGCAATCGCAAAATTCCCCAACACTGGGAAGCTGATCCGTTGGTACCAGTTTCGTCGAATCCACGCGAGGATGCGCGGCGACTGATCGAGCGTTTCTTGCCGCGTGCTTTTCGACGGCCAGTGACACCAGCTGAAGTGGATCACTTCACGCAAGCTATCCATCGCAAGCTGGATAGTGGCGAACTGTTTTGTGATGCCATGCGTTATGGTTACCAATTGATTCTTACGTCACCCGACTTTCTGTTTTGGCTTGACCACAGTCAGGATTCCGAGTTAAGCGGTTACGCACTTGCCTCGCGCTTGGCTGCCTTTTTATGGGTAGGTGCGCCCGACGAAGAACTGATACAAGCCGCCACCGCTGGTCGCCTGACCCAACGAGCTGAATTGCTTGCCCAAGTCGATCGCATGCTCAAGTCGCCCAAGTCAGAGCGTTTTGTGCGGGACTTCACGGCGCAGTGGCTGGACATGCGCAAAATCGACTTCACGATTCCTGATCCAGTGTTGTACGCTGATTTTGACGATTTGCTGTTGTGGTCGATGCCGCGCGAAACGGAAGCCTTTTTCGCAGAAGTACTGCGAGAGAATCGTAGCTTGCTGGAGTTCGTGCATTCCGACTGGTCGATGATCAATGGACGCCTGGCCACGTTGTATGGCATCGAAGACATCGAAGGCAGTCAGCTGCGTAAAGTGCAGTTACCGGCGAGCGTGCATCGTGGTGGTGTGATGACACACGCCAGTGTCTTAAAAGTGACGGCTGACGGCACCAGAACGTCGCCTGTGCTGCGCGGTTCTTGGATTCTTGATCGAATCGTGGGCTTGCCACCGTCTCCTCCACCTCCAGACATCCCGCCCATCGAGCCTGATATTCGCGGGGCCACGACCATTCGTCAGCAATTGGCTCGACATCGTGACACGCCGTCTTGTGCGACTTGTCATAATGCGATCGACCCGCCTGGGTTCGCGCTCGAAAGTTTTGATCCTATAGGCAACTATCGCGAGTTCTATCGAGTCACCACACGTTCACCACGTGGCCAGGTTGAGCTACCATATGGTTCCGGCCGGCCCATTTACCGGGGCCTCGATGTCGAACAAGGTGGGGTAACTGCTGATGGTCAGTCCTTCAAGGATATCGACCAATACAAACAACTGTTACTGACAGACAAAGATCAACTGGCCAGAAGTTTGACGCAGAAATTAATGATCTACGCCACGGGTGGCGAGAACCAGTTTGCGGATCGCGAGGTTATCGAAGAGATACTTAAGAAGGTGCGCGAGAACAATTATGGTCTGCGCACCTTGATTTATGAGATTGTGGACAGCCGTGCTTTTCGCATGCGCTAAAGCCAGTCCATTCGACGAGAACAACCTTTGTGGAAGTGATGTAAAGGAATCGATGATGGCAGCCTCCATACCGCGCAGAACATTTTTGCAAGCGACTGGCGTAGCGATTGGCTTACCCTTTTTAGAAGCCATGTTGCCAGTGGGCAAAGCACATGCTCGCATGGTGGAGGCGCTGCCACGGCGAACCGTATTGATTGGACAACCACTGGGCATGTACGGTCCCAACTTTTTTCCAGAGCAGTCGGGCTCTGAGTACGTACCCAGTCGCTATCTCAAGCATTTGGAATCACATCGCCAGCAGATGACGGTAATCTCTGGCATGTCGCATCGCTATGCGGCGGGCCATTATGCGGAAGTTGGCTTGTTTACAGGCGTGGCCCCGGAGTTCATTCGCGAGAAGAGTATCAAGAACGGTATCTCCCTGGACCAAGAGATGGCCGCGCATATTGGCAACAAGACGCGTTTCTCATCGTTGATCCTGGGTGGTGGAGACGTGGCTTGGAATCGACGAGGTGTGCGACTGCCGGCGGAAACTCGAGCGGTCCAAATGTTTCGTAAACTGTTCATTGCTGGCTCGCCTGCCCAGCAGAATCAAGAGATTCAACGACTGCAAAATGGTCAAAGCATCTTGGATGACGTGCGTGATCAGATTCAATCGCTCAATCGGCGAGTCGGTCCGAACGACCGCTTGCGTTTGGAGAGTTACCTGTCGTCGCTGCGCGAAGCCGAGCAATCGCTGGCGCAGGATGAACTTTGGAGCAAGACTCCCAAACCGCCCGTTTCCATGGCCGTGCCCACTAGTGAGTTTAGTGGTGCTCAGCTGATTGAACGCTCGCGACAATGGTATGACATCGTGCGTTTGGCATTGGAGACCGACTCGACTCGCGTCATCTCGCTATGGCTTGGTACGCAGGAGCGTCCCGAAATCGCTGGCGTTAATATTGGCCATCACGACGCATCGCACCATGGACAAGATCCCGCCAAACTGGAGCAACTATCCTTAATTGAGGAAGCAGAGATCAAAGCCTTCGGTGAGTTTCTGGACAAAATGCAGGCCAGTCGCGATGGCGACCAGAGCTTGCTCGATCGCACTGCGGTCTTGTACACGAGCAACCTGGGAAATTCATCGTCGCACGACAATAACAACTTGCCCATCGTACTGGCCGGTGGCTCGTTTAAACACCGTGGCCACCTGGCCTTCGATACTAAGCAGAATACTCTTATGGCGAATCTCTTCGTACGCATGCTCCATCACATGCAAATCGAGGCCGAGCGATTCGGAGCCAGCACGAGCGTGCTGAGTGAGATCTAAAACACAGTCGTCGTTCGCTCCGAGAACGAAACGTGCGTTCTTCGTGTGCATCGTGTGCATTTATCTGTCTATTTACATGTTCCTTTGGTCGCTTCGTTTCGTTTCGTTTCGTT
>JADLDX010000826.1 GCA_020846515.1 Pirellulaceae bacterium | reverse complement strand
AGCATAGAGTTCCGAAACACGTGGTCTCCGAGCTGTGCAATTCTCGATCGGCAGTTTGGGTGCGATCTTGACTGTATAAACTGTTCAGTTCTCCGACCAACAAAAAGAAAGTCGACGCAGCCAACGACACGACCAGTGTGTGTTCGTTGAGCATCTGCCCGACGATCCATTGGCTGAGATACAGGCTGGCGATAATACAAGTCGCATCCGCCAGCCGCTGAACGGTAGCTAGAATTCGACGCTGTTGGCTAATGAATATTCCGGACATTGGCTAGCTCAACTACTTACAAGCAAAGCAACTCAATAAACACTTTGGAATCCTGAAAAGTTAGCTTGCAGGTTATGGCCAGTTTGCCCGCTTGCGATTATTTCCCAAACAATATCGCCGCCTATGCCGATTGTCCGGTTAAAAAGGGTCAGGTCTATTTTCGGAACACGATTGGCTCATCCGTCCGGTATACTCATCGTTTTGCAATATCGAAGGATCGTGGCATGGCAGAAATAAAAACATGTACTGGCCAGCAACTGATTGGCAGCGGTTGGTTTCGCGGTCGCGGTGCTGATGCCGTTAGTCTCAGCCCGATTGATGGACGCGTCATTTGGCAAGGCCAATTTGCAGATAGCGGCCAGGCCGACGCAGCCGTAGGCAGTGCCCACAGCGCGTTTGCCTCTTGGAGTCTAGTGTCGCTAGCGGACCGCACTGCGTTGTGCCGCGCCTTTGCCAGCTACGTCGACGCACATCGCGACGAACTGGCTACGCTGATCTCGTGGGAAACTGGCAAGCCGATCTGGGAATCGCTAAGTGAAGTGGCGACGGTGATTGGCAAAGTTGTCAACGCCATCGATGCACAACAAGCGCGGCGTTGGACGACTGTGGAACGCCAACACGATCTGGCAGCCGTGACGCGCTACAAACCCCACGGTGTGATGCTCGTACTGGGCCCCTTCAATTTGCCTGCTCATCTACCGGGTGCGCATATTGTGCCCGCGCTGCTGGCCGGCAACACAGTCGTCTTCAAGCCCAGCGAACTGACGCCCGCAGTTGGTCAATGGCTGGCTCGCGCCTGGCATACAGCCGGATTGCCCACCGGTGTGCTGAACCTGGTCCATGGCGACGCAACCATTGCCCAGCAGATGGCCAGCGATGCTCGCGTGGCAGGTGTACTGTTCACAGGCAGTTATCGCGCGGGGGCCAGCTTACACAAATTACTCGGTGGTCATCCAGAAAAAGTGCTGGCTCTGGAAATGGGGGGCAATAATCCGCTGGTTGTCCATGGTGTGGCGGACACCGCTGGCGCGGTCATGCAGATTATTGAATCTGCGTTTATCACCTCGGGGCAACGTTGCACCTGCGCGCGGCGGTTGATTGTGACCGAGTCCGCTCAACCTGATCGATTATTGAAATCGCTCTCCAGCGCGATAGGGGCCATCACAGTAGGCCTGCCGTTTGACGAGCCGAAACCTTTCATGGGCACGCTGATTCGTCCGGTGGCCGCCGAGCGAATGTTAGCTGCGCAAGCTCAATTGATGACCAGCGGCGGACGTGTGCTGAATGAAATGCATGGCTTGCCTGCCAGCGCTGCGCTACTGACACCTGGCTTGATCGACGTCACGGACTTGCTGCTGGAAGATGTCGAGCACTTTGGTCCCATGTTGTGTGTTACCCGCGTCGATACATTGGAAGACGCCGTGCAAGTCGCCAATGGTACACGCTTTGGTTTGGCGGCCGGCTTGCTCGCGGACAACCAGGACGACTATCTCTATTTTGTGGAACGCATTCGCGCCGGGATCGTCAACTGGAATCGACAAACGACCGGAGCCAGCGGGCGTTTACCATTTGGTGGCGTAGGCGCTAGTGGCAATCATGCGCCGAGCGGCTACTTTGCTGCCGACTACTGTGCCTATCCCGTGGCGTCGCTCGAGTCGGAACGCATCCCGACGGCGACAGCCAAGATGTCTCCAGGCCTAGAAGGTGCAGCCCAGGCATGTATGTCGAACTGAATATTGACGCGCTGGTCGGTCCTACGCATCACTTTGGCGGCGTGGGCGTCGGCAACATCGCTTCAGCGGAGCATCGAAGACAAGTCTCCAGTCCACGGCGTGCGGCGCTGGAAGGGCTCGATAAAGCCATGCTAGTGGCCAGCCTGGGTGTGCCTCAATTTATCTTTCCGCCGCTGGCCAGACCGCTGCCTGACTTGCTAACGCGTCTGGGCTTCGTCGGCGATTTCCAAACACAATGTCGTGCGGCCCGCCTAGCCGCGTCTCAAGCACTGTCGGCCACGTTCAGCAGCGCTTTCATGTGGGCAGCCAACGCGGCCACTTTCGCTCCCGCCTGCGATACGCTCGATGGTCGGCATCATCTGACCCTAGCCAGTCTATCGAGTAGTTGGCATCGCTTGCCCGAACATCTCGGTCGACAATCGCAGATCGAAGACATGCTCAGTGGACTGCCCAGCGATACGTGGTGCGTACATCCTGCGTTGCCCTGCCTGGTGCCCCTGCGCGATGAAGGTGCGGCCAATCACATGCGGCTATCGAACTCAACTGGTAGCCACCGTCGCCAGACGGTGGACTCGGCCGTTCAGCCTGGCTGGCATGTCTTCGTGTATGGCGCTACCGAGGGTGTAGAATTGCCCAAAAGGTTCATGGCTCGTCAAACGCTCGAGGCCTGTCAAGCGATCGCCCGACTGCATCACTTGGACCCGTCACGCACCTTCTTTCTGCAACAACATCCCGATGCTATCGATGCCGGGGTGTTCCACAACGATGTGATCGCCACCAGCCATCGTCACGTGATGATCTACCATGCCCAAGCTTTTCTCAACGCTGAGGCCGAACTGTCGCGCCTGGCCCAATCGTTTGCCGCGCAGGGTGGTCAGCCGTTGCAGTTGATACGCGTGGAAGCACACGAGATGAGTCTGAGTGATGCGGTTCAAAGTTATTTGTTCAACAGCCAGTTGGTGACACCTGCGACCGACCCAGACTCAATCGTCTTGATCTGCGCGGCGCAGTGCCAGCAACTTGCCGACGTCCGCCAATTGATTGAACGTTGGATCGCTGATCCCAAAAATCCAATTCAAGCCGTGCACTATGTATCGCTGGAGGAAAGCATGTCCGGCGGCGGTGGGCCGGCCTGTCTGCGTTTGAGGTTGCAATTACCAACTTCGCAACTGGACAGCTTTGCACCCGGCTATCGTTTGACGTCCAGCTTGGCAGACCGTCTGCGCGAAGTCATCGAACGTTTTTACCCAACGCGTTTGCAGTGGGAGACGCTGGCTGAGCAAGAGAACTTGCAGCAGATCCAATCGGCCTATAAAGCACTAAGCACGTTGACTGCCTCTGGAAAGTCTGAATCCTAAACTGAACTTGGGTGAAGTGGTCAATCTTCCCAGATCGCGTGCGGATCGAACATCGTCGAGGCAATCAGGCTCATGATGACGCACATGACGAAGGCCCACACGGCTGGGCCAAGACTGAATTCCACCAGGTCGCCCAGTTTCACGAGCGTGACCATCAATGCCAGAAGTAACACATCCATCATGCTCCAACGTCCAGCCCATTCGACGACGCGATAGGTCCAGGCTCGATGCGCGCGACCGGTCAGACTGATCCAGCTCAGTTCCATCAAGGCCAATATCTTGAGTAGCGGAATCAGAATCGAGAAGATCAGCACGACCAGGCCCACAAACCAACTGCCATGCCATAGCAGATCGAACGTCCCGCCCAGCAAGCTCGCCTCATGATGATGTCCCAGCTTATCGATCTTGAGAATTGGTAGCAGGATGGCTGGGAAATACAGCACCAGCGCGCCCAGCGCCGCCGCCAGGCAGCGCGCGGCGCTCTGCGCGCCACTGCGATCGTCCGCATCAACTACCGATTGGCAACGACAGCAGACCGCTTCTTCACCCGGTTGCATCAGCGGTACTTGATGCACCAGGCCACAACAATGACAGGCTCTTAATCGCATTCAGGCACCAAAAAAGGGGTCAGGTCTCATTTTCTCAAAGCTATAAGCCGCAGGGCGTTAGCCAGCCCCGACTTCCCCATCGCCCACAGGGCGAATGCAGCGGAGATCGATGTACCTTTGTCGATAAACACCAATAGTATAACAACCGAAGGGACGGCTCAAAGTCGGATCCACGGGCCCGACGCACGCGTTGGTCGCCTCTGCCCCCTCCGCTCGGTTGAAGATGGTTGATGAAACCATGTAAACAACCAGCTGAGGTCATCCAAGTCACTCCCTATCGAACTGGCTCCCTTTTCGGCTGCCATTTCCTGCTGGCGACCGTTAAGCGCTGCTGGGGAGAGGTAGCGTTTGCAAATTGAGCCGCATCCATCAGTTGCATCCCTGCGAGAGTTAGTTCCTGAAATTAAGCCACAATACTTTACATGTAAAGTAAACTCGAATCGGAGGTTTCCCCTCTCCCCTTGTGTACTCACAAGGGGAGAGGGGGCAGGGGGTGAGGGGCGAGTTTGAGCTTGAAGCACCCTACCGCTCAGATGTCACCGTTGTGCGAGCTGCCAGGGCAGACGCGTACCAGCCGCTACTTGCAAACTCTGTCGCTTCTCCGCAACCTGACTTTACGCCGAGCCATACCCGACTCCTTGTGCTGCCAGCTCCGGCGATATCATCGTGCCGGTGTTGTTGCTTCACGACGCAGCGCGCCCCTCATCCCCCAACCCCTTCGATTTAAGCTTCTCATAGCAGTTGATTAAACTTGTTGGCCAGCCAGTAAAATGGTGGCCATTGTCGCACTGCTTCACTCTTCCGAACGCTCATCACAAAACACGCTCCACGCGCGCGGGCCACTTCGTACTCGCAAGCCACTCGGTTGGGCAAATAAACTGGGGCAGTTCCGGGGCAGGTCTCATTTTCGTGACTCAGCGAGCGTCAAAGCGAGTTCTCGCGAGGTCAACTCCTGGCTGGTAAAGATCAAGTGCATCGCAGTTCAACTCGGGCTAGTCTGGACCTCTACCTATCTTCTCGTTCACGGCCTGTAAATGATAAGCGCTGCGAGACAGAGGAAACGTTCGCAAATTGAGTCGCATCCATGAGTTGCATCCCTGCGAGAGTACGTTCCCGACATAAAGCCACATTACTTTACACATAAAGTAAAAGCGGATCGACGGTGCCCCTCAACCCCCAGCCCTCTCCCCTTTGAGTACAAAGGGAAGGGGAGACCCGACTCTTTCGCTTGCAGCGTCTGAACTGATCGGATCACTTCAGCAAATGCTCGTGCTGCAACTTTCCATAAGGATCAAAGTGGGTGAGCTTCAACTCGGCTTGGTTATCCTGACTGTGTAAATCAATCTCCAAGTAGCCGCCACCTACGCGCATGAATTGATGTATCTCCTTGCGAAAGTCTTTCGGATCCCAACCGCCAGCGTGTCGATTGCTGACCGGGCCAACCGAAAACTCGTGCAAACCGGTTCCTGGATCACGACTGTGATACTGCCAGTGGCGATCGCCGCATACGACGACCAGGTTTGGAATCTTGGCCAAGAACTGGCGGACACGTTGGCCTTCGATCGCAAAACCTTTGTTGGCGTAGTTGTCATTCTTGTTATCGCGATCTGGTCCAACGATGGGCGTGGGTGAGACAACGATTTTGAACTTGGCATCCGAAGCGCCCAGGCTCTTCTCGAGCCACGCCGTTTGCTGAGCTCCCCAAATGCTCTTGTCTGGATTGTCTTTGGCGTTGTTGGGGCCTCGGTAGTCACGCCCTTCCATGAACCAGACTTGCAGATCGCGGCCGATGCGCTGAGTACGATAGGCGGGGTCAGGCGCTGCGGTCTGCTGGCGGAAAATGCGCTGGCCATCTTCGAAGGTAAACTCACGCGTCCATTTCTGATACATGCCAGGCCACGAATCGTTGATATAAGTGTCGTGATCGTCTTTCAAAAAGTAGGTAGGTACTTGTCGATGAAAGTTGATCAGCGTGGGCATGGAATACATGCGCTGCCAATGGTAATTCGCCAAAGCCACGCTGCGGGCCAACTTGTCGTAATAGACCACGTCACCGGCGAGCACAAACGCATCCGTTTTGCGATGGAGCAGTGTGCGATACAAATCCATGCCATACTCGCCATCGCGATCATCAAATTCTTGGCACGTGCCGATCGCTAGTCGAAAATTACCAGTCGCGGTCGCCTCAGGTAAAGTCTTGAAACTTCCAGAGACGGAAGAACTAACCTCTTTGCCGCCCAGCGCGCGGGCTTGGACCTGAACTTCATAAGCGGTGCCGGCGGTTAGGTCCTTTAAGTGGAATAGGTGCGAGTAGTCGGTGTCGACATCTACCGCAGCCCAAGCGGTCTCTTGCCAATAACCTTTACCAGCCGTGCGATGGCGCACGCGCAGTTCGGCGTTCACACCCGGCGTGGCGTATCGCAAACCGGCTGTCCCAGCGGCCGGCAGAATAGGTTGTCTACGTTCACGAATCTTGATCGCTGGATCATCCGCGAACTCAACTGCCGGCAAGTCGCCGAGGTTCGGCAGCGGCCAGCGCGTCGCGCGACACCAGATGGTTGCCGAGTCAGTGGATGGTTCCACGATGCGCAGACCACTGGCTTGTTGAGGCCCAATCGAGGCGTCGACCAGCAATCGCCGGGCTTGGTTATAACCTTCACCCACGATGCTGGGACTCTCACTATTGACCTCAAGCACCGGCATGAAACCCTTGGCGGCCTGCAAGATGTTGGCAAACGAAGCAAATCTCGCCAGGCCAGGTAACACCGGCGCCAGCTCTAACTGCTGCGGGTAATCGTGGACGGTCACTTGAGTAATAGTTGGTGTATCTCCAGCGACACTATCGTCTTGAGGCAGCGCGGACTTCGTCGCCAGCGCAGCCAAGACGGCCAACGGGCTGTGCCGCTGGTAACCGACCAACTCAATCTGACTTATAGATGGCTTAAGGACTTGAGTGCGTTTTAACCATTGCAGCTGTCGGCGCATGTCGGCCAAGGCCAGACGTTCGGTTGAATCGCCCAGTAGATAGAAACGCCGTTCCAATTGAGTCCGCGCACGTACCGAAAGGGAAGCAGCCGAAATCTGCTGACTGCGTGGCAGCAAGACAATGTGCGGTCGGTCAGGTTTAGTAGACACCAATTTGGTGAGGCTACCCTCTTCGCCGAGCAACTCTGGGATGCTCGATGGCGTGACAGCGGTTTCCGACAACGCGCCCACATGCACCACTGCGGGTACATTGGATGCCGGCGCACCTAGCGCCGGTTGGTTCAAGACCAGCATGTAAGATCGCCAAGTCGATTTGTCTGCCGGCGCTGGTAATTGCTGCTCAAGCAGTTGCCAACTGATCTTGTTGTGGATGCCTTCATGGGCCACGGCATATTCGACTGTCAAATCCTGAGGCAGATCTTGCGGAGCGAGTCGATCCAGTTCATTGGCCCACTGAGATGGCCATTGCTTTGCCGCTGCGGCTGGAACAGTGACGGTATTGTCACCGGCCACAAACCAGTTCGAGACGCTGGTGACACGTTGATCGGCTGGTGTTTCTTGCGTAAAGACTTGCAGTTGATTGGTCTCGAGTTCCTTGGCGGCATGACGGTCGATCGTGATCGGTTGACCATTCAAGTGCAGCAAGAGCCAACGAAAGGCACCGGTCTGTAACTCCTGAGTATCCTGATGCGGACCGGGAGTCAACAACAAGCCAAACTTGTTGGTGGCACCCAAACGCTGATAAAAATCGGCCACATCGGTGTGGATACGGATGACACCATCGATCGGGAATATCCCGTCATGATCACTATTGGCCAGCAGCAAGGCCCGCGGCGCAATCAGGGCGGCCAGGCGATTGTAGTCCCATCCAAAGTAATTGACGAAGTACATGCAGTCGCAATGCCCTTCGACGCATCCGTCCACTATGTGATTCTCCAGGTCCGTGATGCCCGCCACGGGTACCGCTGCATCGATGCGTTCATCAAGTGCCGCAGTAAACCAACTGTACGCTCCACCACCACTGCGACCAGTAATACCGATGCGTGATTCGTCCACCGTGGGCAGGGTTTCCAGATAATCAATCGCGCGCATCGAACTCCAAGCTTCCACGCCGGCTGGCGTGTACCCACGCGTAATCCAATCCCAGCGGCCCATCTTGTATGTGCCGTGATGCTCGCCATGCAATTCGCCCAGTTGAATCGTATCGATGATCAAGCAGACGACGTTATGACGCGCAAACCAGATGCCGTGATGTTGATACCCAGCTTTGTTGCCAATCAAACGGCCTTCATCTTTCAAGACCGCGTGACCGCACACATACAACACGGCGGGCCAACCGGCCGGCGGTGCTGTGGCGGTTGGTTCATAGAGATTAGCAGTCACAAATAAACCAGGACGCGATTCAAAGGCCACATTCGAAACTCGATAGCCATCCTTCACCAATTGCGAGGTGACTCGGACATTCAAGTCAGTGCGTTCCGGCCAAGGCGACAAGCCCAGCATCTCTTGAAGCTCGGCGCGCCATACCTTCTGTGTCTCGGGCCAGGTAGCCGCCGTTACCTGTTGCATAGCCTGACGCGACTGCTGGGCTACTTGCTGCGTGCGACTTTCAAGGTACTTCGTCCAAGGCGCAGTCGTCGTTGTCGTTGTCGTTGTCGATTGGGCTGGCAGCAGTTGAGGCCAAAGCGCGACCGCGCCAAGGGCGATCAGAAGTCGGAGCAGCATGAGGTGGGACTCCAGTTCGAGTGGGGGTTGAGTGCTTCTAGGTGCGTCGGCCGAGAGTGTAAGTTGCCCTAATAATCCGAGAGACTCGGCGCTCAGGCGAGCGAGCGCTAGCAATTCGACTTTAGCGTTCGTACCATATTACAACCTTTCACCTTCCAGCAGGCAACGTTTTTTAGAGATTCCACAAGGCAAGAACCATGACGTTGAAATTTTTCATTGGCCTGATTGTTTTGGGGCTCGTGGGCGCAGCGAGCATCCCAGAGGCCAGGGCTGACCAACCATTGGCCGTCTGGCCAGACCTGGCACCCGGTGAGACCAGTCGTGACGCGGGCACATTGCTGCCCTCGAAGAATGAGCCCAAGCCGATCGATCGTGTCTCCAATGTCAGGCGACCAACGATCGATTGTTACCCCGCCAAAAACCCCAATGGTACCGCGGTCATAATTCTTCCGGGCGGTGGCTTTAACTATGTCGTCCCCAACCTGGAAGGCTCCGAGGCTGCCCAGTGGCTGAACGATCTGGGCATCACGGCGTTCGTCTTGCGATACCGCACCAAAGAGTCAGTAGGGCAGGGCGAACCGCTATGGCAACGGCCGCTGCAAGACGCGCAGCGCACCGTGCGGTTGATCCGGAGCCAGGCTGAGCAATGGAAAATAAAGCCCGATCGCATAGGCGTGTTGGGATTCTCAGCCGGTGGTCAAGTAGCCGCGGTTCTGCATGGCCGAGGCAATCGTGCAGCGTATGAAAAGTTGGATCAGGTAGATGAACAAGCCTGTCGTCCCGACTTTTCAATTTTGATCTATCCCTGGCAAGTCCTTGATCCAGCCACCAAAGAATTACTGCCTGCAATCGAACTTGGCAAAGATTCGGCTCCAGCTTTCATCGTGCATACCCATGACGACGCCTCCAGTTCCGTTGGCGCGGCCAAGATCTATATCCAGCTCAAGCAACACAACGTGCCTGCTGAGTTGCACATCTATCAAAACGGCGGCCATGGTTATGGCGTTCGCGAGCGTCCAAACTCAGTGATCCACACCTGGACCGATCGCGCCGGTCAGTGGCTAAAGCTGCGTGGCTTGTAAGGACTTGTAATGAACGCCTCACTTAGATCATGCCAGGGCTTGTTCTGCTTGGAGCGCCGTTGGCAATTAAGAAACGTCGAACTGGACAGGAGATTATAGTGCCCGTTTACGAGTTTAGCCGAGAAGCATTTGCATTTCACCGTCAGATTACTCGACCTTCCGGCGCCGCATTTGAACGACCTTCCGTTTTTGTTGTGAAGGCAACAGATGGGACCGTCATTCCAATTCCATTGGAGTTACTGGCAGACGAAGCTAGAATTGTCGTAACACAGCCGGAGGGTCCGGGACCTCGAGCAAACTATGCATACATTGTGGCCATAACAAATCGCAAAGGTAAGTTGATTCCAGATGCGATCAAAAAGCTTGGCTTAAAGCAGGCAACACAACGAACAGTCCTGACTGTCATAGGATTGCTAAGCCAAGCAGCGGCTACAGCTGCTGCAAAGCCCGTAGCGGCACTGGTTGGACTTTTGCAGTCGGATAGTCTGGGAAACGATGACGCGTCATACAAGACGCAGCCAGGAACATCTACTTGTGGAAAAGAGGTGTACTTTTTCTTAAGTGGCGACAGGACTTAGAGCCTTGGCACTTCACGGGTTTTGATTAAGCAATGCGTTTTGTGTGCGTTGTCGTGAAACTCTGCCAATCGCTCAAATATCAATTAGTATCAAGCCCTCCAATAAGCAGGAGCACATGCGTGTAGGAATCGATGTCAGCCGCTCAGCACGTGGACGCGTCCACGTGCATATGGGGGCGAACAGACAATCCAACACCAATTAAGCATTTTTTTCAGCGGGCCATGGAAAATGCCTGTACTGCCCAGTGAGACAGCGGCACAAGCTTTCGCCTAATCGGCTAGATTTTCAATCCACAAAGCTTAAGCGTTTGCGGAAATTGGAAACACCAGCTGATTTACCTTGGGGACTCGTTTTATGAATGAGTCAGCGAATGCGTCTACTATATTGTCCGAGGGTGAACGTGCCTTTGGCCCGAACTGTCTTTACTCATCTTTGGTTAAAAGGAACATCTGCAATGCCCGCAACACTTCGAAATGGTTCACGAGGCTTCGACGTCGCTGTCCTGCAAGTGCAATT
>JADLDX010000825.1 GCA_020846515.1 Pirellulaceae bacterium | reverse complement strand
TCGCCGGCAGGCTGTTGGTAACATACTGTTTGCCCCACAATAAACTGCGGGTCAGCAGATCGACCGCGATGATGGCACCATTGCCAACTGGGCAGACGATGATGGCATCGGAGATCGAGGGAGTAAGAGCTTGCGATTGCCTCAGTGGATCGCTGCGAATCGGGGCCATGGGCGAGAGCGATAATTGCTGCGCCCACTGCAGTTTGCCGGTACGCGCATCCAGGACAACGAGCCTGGTTTCCATATTGATCTCAACCAATGCGTACAGATCGCCCTCAAAGGACGTTGGCGGTCCCAAGAAGTAGGCGCCGGCCAACTCTGGTTCGCTGAGGCTATCTTCGCCGCCAACTTGCCACATCTCTTTGCCTTCGCCCTGCAGACTTACGCCGATCAACATGTTGTAAATCGGCGCGCTGCCCACGCGTTGGAAGTTAAACGTAGGCTGCATCAATCGCTGGTCTTCGGAGCTGGTGATGTAGTAAAGTTGATTCGAGTCGACGGTAAATTGTCCAAAGGCGGAGCTACCCCAGATGCGGTTGCGCAAGTTGTTGTGCACGAAGACTTCATCGGAATCGATAGCCAGATTGGGAGCCCGCGGCGCAAAAGAAACCGGCAAACTATCTTTGTAAAAAGGCCATTTGCGCAGGCCTGTTTCCAGATCGATGGCGAACACATTGGCGGTGGCGGTTTTGGCCAGCACCACGTCTCCCAGCATGCGGGCTTCCAGTTTAGGCAACAGAGCAGTGGTCGTTTGATTCTGACGGCCGGCCAGCATCGTCACGGTCTCTTCATCGCTGCGATCGCGATGCAGTGTCATGTGCCAGGCAGCCATCGGCATCGGCAATCCTGCGCTGGCCGTGCCGTTGCGATCGGGTTGGCCACCGCTCATTAGCCAAGCATCCAAGGCTCGTTCACCGGCCTGTGGTTGTTGGGCATAAACTTGATTGAGCAGCTTGGCCCATGCCTGCGTTTTATCTAGTGTTACCTGGCGATTGCCAACCAGGATCGAAGCTCCAGCAAACTGCTTGACGCCTTCATCCAAAGCGCGCACCGCCAGATCGGTACGTCCGGCCTGCATCCAGGTGGCCGCCACTTCGCCAACCAACTGGGCACCAAAACGTTTTCGGGCTGCCGGATAAATGCTCAAGCGTTCCAGAATACCAGCCGCGGCGATCGGGTAGCCGCGAATGAGTTTGTCTTGAGCCAAGAGGATGCTGGCGTCG
The DNA here is from genome assembly GCA_020846515.1 of Pirellulaceae bacterium. Taxonomy (GTDB): domain Bacteria; phylum Planctomycetota; class Planctomycetia; order Pirellulales; family Pirellulaceae; genus Aureliella. Next base: position 7,776 of record JADLDX010000825.1, on the reverse strand, counting down.
TAGCCCGCTTCGGTGTGATAGTACTTGCGGGTCACATCGGTGATAGCTTCGATATTGCGAGCTTCCACGGCCGCTTGCAACGCTTGACGCGCCGAAACACCGTATTGTATCTCCAAGATCTTGCGACCTTCTTCGGGTATGGAACCCAGCAATCGCAAAGCTTCACTGCGTACACTATTCTTGTAGTAGCTTTCCCCAGCGGCTTCGGTAAAGTAATCCTGGCGCAAGGCTTCTTCGGGCAAGTCCTCGCGAGGCTCTTGCAACAACAGAGCCCCTAGCGAGGCAATGCCATCGCTGTAGCGCATCTCTTCAATCGCCGTCTTGCCCTCGCGCAGCAACCTCGTCAGCGATCTGGGGGCCAGCAAAATCTGTTCTTGCGCCATCGCTTCACCGCGATTGATGCGACCAAATTGCGCTTGGGCCGTGGTCAGCCAATTCGTCGAAGCCAGCAGCGCTACAGTGGCGATGACCAGCCTGACAACGGTTGGGCGAGTGGCTGCCTTGCCGGTGGATTGCTTGATATATCGATAATTCATAGAGTTGACTTCACGTTTCGAAGAGGGAGTGCATCCAATCATTTCGCAGCTTCCAGTGTGATTTTCAAAGTCATGCGTTCGCCGGAACGGATGATGGTCATATCGATCGCTTCATCAATGGGCGATGCCAGAATCATATCGGCCAACTCCGCCTCGTCGGCTACGCGTTGGTTATCAAAGCTGATGACGATATCTCCAGGCATCAAGCCGGCTTTATCGGCGGAACGATCGGGCACTGTACTGACGACATACGCCCCGCCAGTACCCGGCAAATCCAGTTGCCGGCTAACATCCAAGGGAATAGAACCGACTTGGGCACCCATGCGGCCGCGACGGACCTTACCACGCTCGGCCAATTCATTCTTGACCCAAATGGCTCGATTGACCGGTATCGCAAAACCGACACCTTGAAATGTACCCGAGCTGGATGAGATCGCCGTGTTAATACCGACTACATTGCCATCCAAGTCGATCAAAGGTCCGCCTGAGTTGCCTGGGTTAACCGCCGCATCCGTTTGCAAAACGCTACCTTTGATGAGATCCATGGGTCGATTTTTACTGCTGATGATGCCCGCGCTGACTGTTGAATGGAGATTAAAGGGACTGCCAATGGCCAGGACCCAATCGCCCACATTCAATTCGGTCGAATTGCCAAAGGTGGCTGCTGGCAGTTTCTCATTGACGTCAATACGCAGGATCGCCAAATCGCTGGGTGAATCCGCTTTGACATCGTGGGCCGTGAACTGCCGACCGTCCAACAACATAACTTCAATGTGCTTGCCATCCTTAACAACATGATTGTTGGTGAGGATCAAGCCTTCTTCGGTAACGATGACCCCTGAACCGAAACCATCGAAACCAGCATCACCCGAGCCGATAACATCCAGCACACCGCCGGCCGCGCTTTCTTTTGTCCGGACTTTGATCGTGACCACCGAAGGCACTGCCCGCGCGGCTGCATCACGAAAGGCTCGCGACAGTTCGCGAGCACTAGCCCGATTATGCTGAGCCTCTTCCGGACTGGTCGTGCGTCCATTCTTTAGGTCCTTGTCAGCCGCATCCACCAAGGTGCTCGGCGGTTGGGCTGTGTCAGAGACGGCGGTGGCATTCGTTTGCGCCATCGCCTGCTGGCTACGCATGTCCATGATTTGCATCAGCCCGAAGCAGATCAGCGTCAGGCACAGAGGGCGGACGACCCCCAAGACAATCTTCCCATTCGTTTGGCAGATAAGTTTGCTCGTCGACCTTACGCCGGCTCGGCTGACAGCTTGACTGGCAGATCGGCTGGCTGCCAAGGTGCGAACAAGTGGGACAACAGGGGAATCGAGGCCAGTGATTATGGTTTGCATCGTCAGTCGCTTTGCGTTTTCCGTTTCGGCACATTAACCAGTCAGGCACCCCAACTGGGAAACCTTCTGCTTATTGTATACGCTACAGAGCCCACGAACGACCACGCTTACCCCGCTTTACTAAGGCCAGACTTGCCGGGCCGCACCTTCAATTCACACGAGCCAAGATGGTTCCTGCTGCTATCATTGCAACCAAACGTGACGGTGGCGAGCACTTGCCGACCGAGATCGAGTCGATGATCACCGGCTTTGTATCGGGCGAAGTGGCCGATTATCAGATGGCGGCCTGGGCCATGGCCGTCGTGTGTCGAGGTATGACGGCCAAAGAAACGTCGGTCTTAACCGCCGCGATGCTCAACAGTGGTTCTCGACTGCCACGCGCCAGCGACCGGCCTCGCGTGGACAAGCATTCCACCGGCGGTCTGGGGGATTCGCCCTCTGTTATTCTGGCCCCACTGCTGGCCTGTTTTGAACTGGATGTCCCGATGCTCAGCGGCCGCGGCTTGGGGATCACCGGTGGGACTCTGGACAAGCTAGAAGCCTTCCCAGGTTACCGTACCAATTTGACCAGCCAAGAGATCACGGATCAATTGCGAGCCATCGGCTGTGTCATCACCGGCACGACACCGGATATCGCTCCGGCGGATCGCAAACTGTACGCACTTCGGGATGTCACGGGAACCGTTGAATCGATTCCGTTGATTACGGCTAGCATCATGTCCAAAAAGTTGGCCGAGTCGCTGGACGCGTTGGTGCTGGACGTTAAGTTTGGCAGCGCTGCCTTCATGCAAAACATTTCTGACGCACTGCGACTGGCCGAAAGCCTGGTCGCCAGTGGACGCAACGACGGCCTGAGCACATCAGCCGTGTTAACAGCCATGCACCAACCGCTGGGGCGCATGGTCGGGAACGCGTGCGAAATCAACGAAGCGATTGAGGTCTTGGAGTGCCATACGTCCAGTCCGCTGGGGTCAGTGACCTTGCGATTATGTAGTGAACTGTTGGTGGCGACGCAGCGTGCCTCGGATTTAGCCAGCGCCGAAATGAAGTTACTCAGTGAGGTCGAGAGTGGACGACCGTTAACGCGTCTGAAAAAGATGGTGGAATATCAGGGCGGTGTTTACCTGGATCGATTGCCGCTGGCCATGACGCATACGGTTTGTGCAGGCAACACAGGTTACATTCATGCCATCCATGGCCGATTGCTAGGACAGGCAATTATCGAACTGGGTGGCGGCCGCAAGTCGATGGGACAAGCCATCGATCACGCAGTTGGTCTGGAGATGTTAGTCCGTGTTGGCGAACACATATCAGCCGGCCAACCTATCGTGAATATCTTCGCCGCCGATCGATCCGCCGGCGATGTTGAGAAGCTCTCTGTTGCCAGACACTTAGTTGAACAAGCCATCGTGATCGCCCCAGGCGCGCCAACGGCCACGCCCCTGATCGTACCCCTGTGATTTTGTACTTAAAGCGGAATCGGCGCGAGCCGTCCGGTTCTGCCTGGTTTATCTCGGTGAAACACCGGGCAGCTTGCGCTGCTCCGCTTAAATGTGAACGGTATTGCGTTTAAACAGTAAACAGACACGCGCGAGCCGTCGAGCGAAGGCTGGTCAGCTTGAGTACAATGCACTCGTTCAACCACTCTCTATTCCCACCGACACACCTCCCCAGCAAAGTTCCCACCATGAAACATCTATCCGGCTGGCTCGCAACGTGGTTCTTTTTAACGGCAACACTGGTCAGCGCGGGTGATACACCTGAGCGTCAGCGGTTGCTCTCCGTGGCGAATGGCCAGGCTGATGCCAGCGGATTTTTACAAGCGGCCTTGGACGCGGGGAAGGGTTCGTTGAATATCCCGCGTGGTCGTTATCGCCTGGATAAGTCGTTAGTTGTCAAGTTGGCCGATAGCGAATACTGCCAGATTATGGGTGATGGTCCGGTGACTTTGATCATGAATGCGCCCGGACCGGCTATTCGATTGGTCGGCACTCATGAACGATCCGCTGACCCGGCTGGGTTTGCACCAGGCGTGTGGCTGAACGAACGTATGCCGATAATTGAACGACTGGCCGTCGAAGGCCAACATGCTGAAGCGGTAGGCATCGAAGCTCGTGGCACGATGGCGATGACCGTGTCGCGCGTGCATCTGCGAAAGCTAAAGCATGGCATCCATCTGGCCGGCAGCAATCGCAACGTCCTCATCGATGCGTGTCATATTTATGAGAACAAAGGCATTGGAATTTATTACGACAATGTCAATCTCCATCAATCCAATATTGTGGGTTGTCACATCAGTTATTGCGATGGTGGTGGCATTGTGTCTCGCAAAGGCAACGTCCGCAACATTCATATCAGCGGCTGTGATATCGAAAGCAACATGAGTCGCGATACCGAGCCCACGGCCAACGTGCTGATCGATTGCCGCGAGAGTTCGGCAGGCACCGCCGAAGTAGCCATCAGCGGCTGTACACTGCAACACAACTCTGAAGGTCCCGACTCGTGTAACATCCGCATCTTGGGGCGCAGCCAAACAGCGCAAGGCATGCCCAACCGCGAAGGTCACGTGGCCATCACCGGCAATGTGCTCAGCGACGTTGCCACCAATGTTCACTTGAATAACTGTCGAGGCGTGACTTTGACGGGCAATACATTCTGGATGGGTTACCAACACAATCTACTGGTCGAAGAATCTTCGCACATCGTGATCGGTCCCAACAGCTTCGATCGCAATCCTCGTTACGGTTATGGTACCGCGCTAAAGACCACGAACGTTTTGCTCCTGCGCAACTGTGAAGACTGTACCTTATCCGGTTTACACATCGCCCATGTTTGGAATTCGCCGGCTGGCCTGGTACTGGAGAACTGTCGCCGAATGAACATCAGCGGCTCGACCATTCTGGACTGCGATAACGCTGGCATTCTGGCTAAGAACGTCAGCGACAGCTTGATCAGCGGTTGCCTGATCAGCCAAGCCGACAAGACGAAGAAGTTTACACCCATCCTCGTCGAAGGTGGCAGTGGGAATAAATTTCAGTAGGCAGCAGTTAGCGGTTAGCTGTTAGCGGTTAGCTGTTAGCAGTTAGCAGTTAGCAAGCATCATTGGATGCTTGCTTACTGCGAGCAGAAAGGTTTAGGATTCGTCGGACTTTTCGGCGACTTTTTGTAGAATCTCCAGTAGCACTTGATCAACTTCGACGCCCTCGGCTTGGGCTTCGAAGTTCAGCAGTACGCGGTGACGCAAGCTGGGCAAGAACACGCGTCGAATGTCTTCGAAGCTGACGTTGTATCGACCGTCCAACAGAGCGCGCACCTTGGCCGCCAGGGCTAGTGTTTGTGCCCCGCGTGGGCTACTGCCCCAACGCACATATTGGTTGGTAATGTCTTGCGCCAGCGGGCCTTCTGGGTGTGTGGCCAGAATCAAGCGTACGATGTAATCCTGCACATGTTTGGCCAAGATCACTTCGCGAACCAGCGCTTGCCATTTGCGAATCTCCACACCGTCCATGATCTTATCGGTGATGATTTTCGTACCGCGCGTGGTGCGATCGACGATCGTATTGAGTTCATCGCGCGACGAATAACCGACGACCAGTTTAAACAAGAAGCGATCCAATTGAGCTTCAGGCAGAGGATAGGTGCCTTCTTGCTCGATCGGATTCTGTGTGGCCAGTACAAAGAACGGCTTGCCCAGTTCATAACGGTTACCGGCGACCGTTACCGTGCCTTCTTGCATGGTCTCCAACAAGGCCGACTGCGTCTTGGGAGTGGCGCGATTGATTTCATCGGCCAGACAGATCTGGGTAAAGATCGGTCCCTTTTGAAACTCGAACACCCGCCGTCCCTGCTCATTTTCGGCAATCATGTTCGTGCCCAAAATGTCGGCGGGCATGAGGTCAGGCGTAAACTGAATACGATTAAACTCGAGGCTCAACGTTTCCGCCAACGTGCGGACGAGCATTGTTTTACCTAACCCCGGCACGCCTTCCAGCAGGCAATGGCCGCCGACAAACATGCTGGTCAGCACACCGTGCACAATATCGTCATGTCCCACGATTGTTTTGCCAATTTCATCCCGCACTGCTTTATAGCGTGTGCGAAATTCATCGGCCTGCTGCTGCATTTGTTCCGCCACATTGCTCATGCTAATGTTCTCGTTGTACCCGTCAGAGAGAAGAGGAATTCGCGGTCTATTCTAGACGAAAGACTGGCCGTTCGGGTGTCCGATGCAAGAAAGCTGATTTGAGTAGACGAATCGCTCCGCGCCGCGTCCATCCAATCCTGTGCAATTCAAAGCAGAGCAACGCCAAAGACCACCGACAAGCAAGGAAATACAGGACCTCGGTGGAAGGGGCGCGAGTCGCGGAGCGATTCGCCTACGTGGACGAATCGCTCCGCGACTCGTCGATCCAATCCTGTGCAATTCAAAGCAGAGCAATGCCAACGACCACGGACAAGCAAGGAAATACAGACCCACGGAGGAAGGGACGCGAGTCGCGGAGCGATTCGCCTACATGGACGAGTCGCGGAGCGATTCGTCTACGGGTCGCGGAGCGACGCGGCTACGAAGAGCATTCGCTGACGACGGCCTGCACTTTTTCGGCCAGCTTTACGAGGGCGACGTCGGGCGTGGCGCAGTCGATGTCATCGATTTCCCAATACTCGATCTTATTCTCCCACTCTGGGAATCGCTGGCGCATCATCGGTCGATGCTCCGTCTCTTTCACGGCAATCACTCGATCAGCCGCTTGAAAATCGGCTTCCATCACGACCGCGGGCCCGCGGTCTGGGTCGTAGGCAAGCTGCTGACGCTGGCACGCCTCGGCCGTGTGCTGGGAGATTTTTCCTACATTATTTGGGCTCAGGCGGAAACCGCGCGAGTCTGCGGTCCACGCCACGCCTTGCTGGCGAGCCAGATGATTGAACAGGATTTCCGCGTAACGGCTACGGTAATAGTTACCCGAACAGAGAAACAGAAGTCGTGACACCGGGACCGCTCCGCAGGCAAAAGACAATGGTTTATGGTAGTCTGAAGGACTCGCACAACTACCCCATTCTATGCAAGTCACAGGCTATGTCATCCGCAACTCAATCATCCTCAAATCAGGCATCCGCGGCTCAATCGCCAAATCAGTCGGCTGAACGTTCCAGCGGTTCGACCTGGTCGATCGAACAAGTCCCCGCGTGGCAGACGCGACGCAAAATCCTCGGGATGTCGGCCATTTTATTGCCCTTCACCGAAACTGGTGACATCGACTGGGCCGGCTTCCGCCAGCACGTGTCGCGCACCTTTGACGCGGGTTTGTACCCAGCGGTGAACATGGACACTGGCTACGCCAATCTGATCGATGAAGCGACGCGCGTGCAGGTACTGGCGGTGACCCAAGAGCTCTCTGGTGGCCGCATGTTCGTCGCGGGTGCCTTTGTGGGCGACTCGGCCGGAGCGCCTTGGGAACGTGAGGCTTATCTACAGCAAATCGATTCGATTCAGCAACACGGTGGTACTCCGGTTATCTTTCAATCGTTCGGTTTGACCAGCTTGCCCGATGCGGAACTGTTGGCCGCCTACGCGGAACTGGGCAGGCATACCCAGCAGTTTATCGGTTTTGAATTGGGTACCATGTTCGCACCGTTTGGCAAAATCTATTCGCTGGACTTTTATCGCCAGTGGATAACGATTCCACAGTTGATGGGTGCCAAGCACAGTTCGCTCGATCGGCAACTGGAGTGGCAACGCCTGGCGGTGCGCGATCAGGTACGACCTGAGTTCCGCGTATTGACCGGTAATGACCTGGCCATCGACATGGTTATGTATGGCAGTGACTACCTGCTGGGTCTGAGCACGATGGCGCCCGACCTGTTTGCGCTGCGTGATCGCTGGTGGTTGGAAG
>JADLDX010000824.1 GCA_020846515.1 Pirellulaceae bacterium | reverse complement strand
GTTACCAACACATGAAGGCCATCTTGACTGAAGGCCAGATGCCGTGGATTCTCGTCGACCTCGATCGTGGGTGTGATCTGCAGCGACTGGCCATCAATCACCTGTACCACTTCGTCTTTACCAACACAGGCAACGAAGATCGTGCCGTCGGTAGCCGCAATGACGTCGTAGGGTTGATTGGCCAGTGGAATGGCCTGCGTTGGCTCTTGGGTCGTCACCCGCACCACCGATAATGAATCATCACCGCGATTCGTCGTGAATACCGTTTGATTATCTGCGCTGATAGCAATTCCGGTCGGACCGGCACCGACCGGATACTCAGCCACCACATGTCCGGCGGTGAGGTCGATTTTGGAAACGGAATTAGCCGTGCGATTGGCCGTATAACCCCACAGGCCATCACTGCTGATCACCACTTGCAACGGGCTGCGATCGGCTTCAGCGGCCCCTAATTCAGCCGCGCGTAATTCTACGGCAACTACGGCGCCGGCGAGCGCAATCAACCAGGCCAAGCCGACAAGTGTGACAATTCGTGTGAACATGCCAGCTTCTCCCTCCGCAAGAGAAATGAGTACCGAGCACATAAACTGCGCTGCCAGAGGTTGCTCGACTTCTCTGTGCGTCGAGCCACCCCAGCGAACGAGCATGAAACTATCCACGGCAGCGGACCTTACCTATACTATCGAAAGTCGCTAGTGATTGTCCAGTATCGAGGGTAGGAATGCAGTTGTCAAGTCGGATTGGCGGAATTCCGGCCAACGTCATCACGACTTTGAAATCGGCTAGGCAGCGACGGCTTTGCTTCTTTTGGCAACTTTTCATTGACAAATAGACCTGACATTGCAAATGTAAGGTCTATCATGCGCTTGATCGCTATTAGAAACTCGTATCTCTGATACGACTCTGCTTAGGAGGATCTGACAATGAACGCGTTAGAGAAAGTGGCTTGGACCGAGTTGATTGTTTCGGTACCGCGTGGCTGATTATGCTGCTATCACTGACTGCAGTCACCATGTGGCACAACTATTGCGGTCGCGACGTTCCAACTGATGTGCTCTCGGCGTTGATCTGGACTCAGGTCGCATTGTGTCACGCCATCAGGGGTGCAGTCTCGTTGATTCAATATCGAGGCACCCGTAGTGCCGCGTAAGCCAGAACCAAACCTGACGAACTGCGTACGAAAATATCGCGGCCAAGCCGAAGGTATGACGCAACAATCGCTGGCCGACGCTGTTGGCGTCACGCGTCAAACAATCGTTGCAATGGAAACGGGTACGTATACGCCGTCACTCGCCCTTGCAATCCGCATCGCCCGCCTGTTCGAATGCAAAGTGGAAGACATTTTTGAGCTCAATGAATGACTTCGCTACTTGAAAAAATCGACACTTCTCGCTCATCGCCACCATCCTTCTTGCTTTGTTTAACCGCGCAGCGCGCCTGCGGAGTGCATTTTGCTTGAGTTGACAATACGCGGCACTATATTCCGTAGCCACCGCCGGAGCGCGCTAAGCGGTTAAACAGGAAGCCTGCGAAACATCTTCCTGTCACCCGTTTTCCTGTCACAACCAAGGTCTGGGAATTGGACAGGATGATGGGTGACAGGAAGATTATCTTTGTTCCGACCCTGGATATCCTGGATCTCGCGATCATGGGTTTCTAAAGAACTGAACAAAGTTTCTCAAAATCTATTGCACAGTTACGACACCCGTGGTTACCCAGCGGCATTACACGCGTGGTAACAGGAGTGTCGATATGGGTGAACGAGGTGAGTTGCATATTACGGATGCTGAGTGGGAGGTAATGCTGAGCGTTTGGGAGACCGCCAACCAACCGCCAGTCCGACAGTTCGCTAGGAGTTGCGTGTATCAGGCGTGGAAACCAGACAATTGAGACCGAAATATCTCGACCGTCTGAAAGCGATACTTTTAGCCCATTGTCTGAAAACGCAACAGCGATGGCGTTCGGTAATTTTGTGTCAGTTGCCGAAGTAGTCATTCCAGAAGTCCAAAATAAATTGCTGCGGTCGATTTAGCCGGTGACCAACTTGCGAAGCATGCACATGAAGCCGACCATCGAGGCTTACAACAAGGGTGTCGACCGATCATGACATCTCTTTCTTGAGCGCTTCGAGGGCGCGGACCCAGAGCATACGGACTGCGGCAGGGCTGCGATTCATTCTGGCGGCGACTTCAGCGTGTTCTAGCTGCTCGAAGTGTCGCAATAACAATACTTCTCGATAGTCTTCCGGCAATCGCTCCAACGCTGCGGAGAGCAGCAGCGATTCTTCGGCGCGTTGCGCTGCCAGACTGGGACTGGAAACACTGGCAGTTGCCAAGTGCTCAAGCCGCAAACTATCTCGATCGATCGCCGCTTGCAACAAACGCTCACGTCCTTCGCCACGTTTGGCAGTTTGCAACCGATCCCGCTGTAGACGCGAGAGCCTGCGCGCCAGAATCACTCGCAACCAAGCAAGACGTTCTGCGTGAGTAGTGCCGCGAAAGCTGTGTCGCCCACGCCATGCATCCATTAGTGTTTGTTGAACAATGTCCGACGGATCGACCTGCGAACGAATCGCTGCCGGTATCTGCCGCTCAGCCAACATCTTCAACCAAGGCCGCATTGGCCCCACCGACCACGTCGATCGCAGCGATTGTTCAGGATCTGAGCTCATGGTCTTGAAGTTTCTGTCCTGCGGATCCCCAACCGAAACATAGCACTCCGAACGAATCTCGCGACCCAGTAGAAATGACAAGCCCAGCAAGAACTCCCGACGATCAATACCACTAGCCCTGTGGTCGTGATGACAGAGTGCATATCGGGGGCACGGTTCGCTTGAAGAATGCTAAACAATACGATGAAGGCGGCTGTCAGTACCGCGAAACCCACGATCATAGCCCAACTGAAACCCCAGAAAACGGCCATTCGATTTCGCTGCGTCACGGAAACGTAGAGTGCCACAAGGACGGAGATCCAGCCGATACCCTGCATCAGGTAATAGACACTCTGCTGCCGAAACCAATCGCTTGACCCAACAATTAATGCAAACATGACGACCGGGGGAGCGAGCAACAACCAAGACAGGCTCCATCGGCGGCGGCGAATCATCGTCCCAAAATACTTAATAGGGAGGACGATCAGAAAAATAGCTGACACCAGCGATCTAACGGCGCCGAGGAGCAGTTCGCTGGTGGTTTGCAGTGTACCAACCGCGAACAACGGACGCATAAGTCGCGGGTCAGACTGACGATGAATGCCTGAGAGCGACGTGAATTCCGGTTCACCACCGAGCCAACGAAACATCATGCCATCGGCTGTCGGGATCGCCCCTCGTACGCGGATCGAGTTCGACTCAGCATTGTGACCACGTAGCTCGACAACCCATGGACGCTGGTCACCGACCAAGCGCTTATCGCCAACCACTTCGCCCACAATCTGACCGGCCAACAGATCGACTAACACAAAACGCCCATAGAGATCAAGCCATGCCAGCGATGCGCCATCCTGGTGTGACCAAAACACGTTGCGTATTTGCACATATCGGCCAACCGGATCATCGACTGAAACTTCCCACTTCGGTTCGCCAGAATGAGCTTCGTAGCAGGCAAAGGTTGTCCGCGCGTTTCGCTGATACTGTTCGCCGTTATTGTCGAGTCCTTGTGCGCTCCCGAATCGCTGGGAAACAAAATGCTCCGCCGTTCCGTCGCTATCGATATCGTGCGTCCAAAGCGAATTCACGCCTCCTAGATTTGAAAGAGCTGTGCCAGTCACTTCAAGTTCAATCAAACCATCTGCGCCAACGCCTAGTAACATCCAAGTACATGCAGGCTTGCCGCTGACCAT
>JADLDX010000823.1 GCA_020846515.1 Pirellulaceae bacterium | reverse complement strand
GACCGACCTTTAACGCTGCCAGCGTTTAATCGAGCAGTCGCGTCTATAGGCGCGCAGTGCTATAGGCGTGTCGTGCCACTGGTCGGTGGTTAGCCCGAGGCACTTATGGCTGGACAGAAGCTCGCCGGCGAGAATCGACCAATTTGGGGCTGGCCAATTGTTGATGCGAGATGTGCGAGACTTCGATGCTGGCATCGGGAGCCAATGCGGTCGCAGGAGTTGCAAGATTGGCCGGGGAAAGATGCATCGGTTGCAGTTTTTCCATGGCGTCGCGACGCATCATTTGCAGACCGCCGAACGATTCGCTCTGGGCAACCACTGGTTCGGCATGAGCGGTGACCCGTTGGGCCCACTGGGTCAAGCGATTGATCAGTCCGGCGTCGACGCGCCGGGCTGTCGTGCGCGATCGGGCTACCAGAAGTTTGGGGTCGGAACGCAAAGCCCATAACCGGCGAATGTCCGCCGGTTCGATACGCGAGCCGGCCTCGGTGGTGAAAATGAAGTCACCTTGCGCCATCGCCATACCGGCTTGCATGGCGTCATCGACGACCTGGCGATTGGCAAAGTGGCGGAAGCGCACTTGAGGAAAGCGATTATGCATGTCCTCTAAAATCTCAAACGTATAGTCTCTCGACGCGTTGTCGATGACAATAATCTCAAATCGGCTGCTCAGATCGGCCAGGCAATCCATCAACTCTCGCAAGTCCGCCGCTAGCCAACTCTGCGCGTTCTCAACCGACAATACGACGCTAACCGACTCAGTGGTCATCATGACTGTGCGTGCCTATGGTGCGAGTGCGTTACCGAGCTGTGACAAACTTTACCGTGCCAAGCTTTGCCGTGCCAAGCTTTACCGTGCTTATTCATTGCGAATTGAAAATCAGGCCCGGCAACGACGGATCACAGATGTGACCATCACACTCCCTGTACCCAGGCGACCATGCGCGCATCCTGCTCTGGTAGCAGGGCATCGGCATTCCACCCCAGTGGCGCTGAATCGATTGGACGAAACGCCACAGTTTCCACTTATGCCTTTTGTGGCGGCTGGTGTAGGATAGACAGTCTGCATCCGTTTCGACCACAGCACAAAACAACGGAACACACCTCAACTCAACTCAGGAACACTTGGGTGTCTGAACAAATTCCCGATTTCGAAGCTGGTACTGGCGGACTATTGCCAGCCATCGCGCAAGACGCCCAGTCCGGCCAGGTATTGATGATGGCTTGGATGAACCGCGAAGCGCTCGACGAGACGCTCAGTAGCGGCTATGCCGTGTACTACAGTCGCAGTCGTGGTCGACTTTGGCGAAAGGGTGAAGAGAGTGGCCATCGTCAAAAAATTGTGGACGTACGGGTAGATTGTGATGCTGACGCTATCCTGCTGCGCGTCGAACAGGTGGGAGCTGCTTGCCACGAAGGTTATGTTTCCTGCTTTTTTCGTCAGCTTCAAAATGATGGTTCCACCGACACGATCCTGAAACGCCTGGTCGATCCTAAGTCGGTCTACAAATAGTGGGACGAAAACTAGTGGGTCGACAACTAGTCGGATCCGGTATCGAGGCGACAGATCAAAACCAATCCATAAGGACTCTCTTCTGTTGCTCCCGCACGGCTTGCATCAGCCCAGCTTGCATCAGCATCGCTTGCGTCAGATTCTGGCGGTAGGCTCCTGCCTGTTGGTCCTTGGGTCGTGGCGGTTATGGACGCCGCAAAGTGTCTTTCCGCGAGTGCCGCTGTTGGCTGGCATTGCCGACTGGCCGTGGATTTACGATCAAGCTGTCACCTGGGGCGCGTTGTCGCTGGGGTTAGTCGTGACCGGCCTGTTAGCCTTGGTACCGCTGCGTGCTGGAGGAGAGCGAGTGGCAGCGCTGGTGTATGCGATTAGCTTTGCGTTACTAGTGGTACTGGACCAGCATCGCTTGCAACCCTGGGGTGTGCATATCGCGGTCAGCTTGTTGATTTGTGCCTTCGCAGCACCCGTGCGGCGCGCTGAGCTGTTGACGCTCTTCACGGCCTCGATTTACCTTTATTCTGCAATCAGTAAATTCGATGCCCAGTTTTTGTATACCGTGGGTCAAGACTTTCTTGCAGGCTGCATGCGGTTTCTAGGTCAAGATCTTCAGGCCTGGCCGCTGCGTAGTCGTTTTTGGTTAGCCAGTCTGTTTCCGCTTGGCGAACTGTTGTGCGGCTTGGGCCTGCTCTGGTCGCGTTTACGTTGGTGGGCTTGGCCGGCTGCTATCGTTATGCATTTGACACTGTTAGCGATACTGGGACCTTGGGGGCTCAATCATTCCTGGGGTGTATTGCTCTGGAACGGTTTATTTATCGTGATCAATGGTCGTCTGATGATCGAGGCACGCCAGGCTCGGGCTGCCTCGTCTCAAATGCCCGTGGCCAATGTCGCGAACGGAGCTGATATCGCAGACCGGGCTGATATCGCAGACCGGGCTGATGCGACCGATTCTCGATTAGTTGTCGCACCCAAATTGGGTCTGGCAGAGCTACTGGTGGGTCTGGCGTTTTGTCTACCGCTGGGCGAACGATTGGGCTGGGTCGACCATTGGTTAGGCTGGGCGCTTTATGCACCGCACAGCAGTCGAGCACAGGTTGAGTTGGTCGCTAGTGCGGTATCGCGACAACCCAAGATTGTGCAGCGGTTCATTGATCAAACCGACGATCAGCAGTTACCATGGTACGAACTGGCGATTGACCGCTGGTCTTTGGAAACGCTGGGTGTGCCCGTTTATCCTCAGCAGCGTTTCTATGTGGCAGTCGCTCGAGCGGTGGCCAGCGAGTTAGATGAATTTGAAGTCCAGGTGACTCTGCTGGAGGCAGCCAATCGTTGGACCGGGCGGCGAAGCCAGCGCCGGCTGGAAACACGCCGCGAACTTGATCAGTTAGCTGAGGATTATTGGTTTAGCACACAACCCATTTGGAGGCACCCGGCAATTGATTTACATGTAAACTAAAAAGGATTTACACGTCAATTAAAAAAGGTTGATACGTAAATTAATTTGTCGCTGGCCAGCGCTTCGAGTGCCCCGTTCGCTTACCCCCCACCATAACCACATGACCACTCACCCGCCTGTTGGTATTCAGCCTCGATTTGCACTGCTGCATCATGCCATGGAGGCCGCCGCCGGGCGATTCGACCATTGGGATTTGATGCTAGAGCATTCGGGCACGCTGTTAACGTTAGAGCTCGACCGGATCCCGTCCGGAGAGGGCATGTTTCAAACTCGCCGTTTGGCCGACCATCGGCTGGCCTACCTGGATTACGAAGGGCACGTATCAGGTAATCGCGGTCAGGTTTACCGGTTGGATCGTGGTCGATATCGCGAACTGCAGGACCACAACGCCCAGCACGAACGACGATTTCAATACGAACTGACCGGCTCGCGGCTGAAAGCGCTGATCGCGGCCGACCAGCCGCTGATTTTTCTGCCGTTCGCGAAACTGGTCGAGCTGCAGGCTCTCCAGTGGGATTGGCACGATTAACCCTCAATTGGCTATTCAATAGACTTGTGTCAAGCCTGCCAACAGCCCGCCAACAGCCTGTAACCAGTTCGCAACCAAGTCCGCATCAGGATCCCTGAGACGCATATTGAGCCGGTCTCAGGCCCGGATAAAGACGAAATCACCCCCTCGCTGGCTGCATGGGTTACGATGGGGTCTAGGCTTCCAGGCCAGAAATCTCGCAGGAGACGCCCGAGCATGGAGGTCGACGATTGACATGCTTTTCACTCTCGAACTAGAATCGGCTTCCCTTCCCCCCTCTCCCCCAACCAAGTCATCACCTGTTCCCGGAACAAATAGAAGGCAAACGCGATGAGCGAGCACGAAGAAGGCCAAGTTCACACTGTCATGGTGGAACAACGACTGTTTCCACCTAATGCGGACTTCGCCACCCAAGCGCGTATTAAGAGCCTGGCCGAATACGAAGAACTTTACAAACGTTCCATGGCAGATACAGAGGCCTTCTGGGCAGCTGAGGCACGAGAGCATCTGCATTGGTTCAAGCCTTGTACCAAGGATCTGACTTGGAATGAACCCAATGCCGAATGGTTTTCCGATGGGCTGACCAACGCCAGTGCCAATTGTTTGGACGTGCACATTGAAAACGGACGTGGTGATCGACGAGCGATTATTTGGGAAGGCGAACCGGGGGATACTCGAGAGCTGACCTACGCCCAACTGCACAAAGAAGTTTGTCGCGCCGCCAATATGCTCAAATCGCTGGGCGTCCGGCCAGGCGATGTGGTCAGTATTTACATGCCCATGACGCCTGAACTGGCGATCGCCATGTTGGCTTGCGCCCGTATCGGTGCTGT
>JADLDX010000822.1 GCA_020846515.1 Pirellulaceae bacterium | reverse complement strand
GCACCCTCCCCGAAAAAACAGGCTTATGCGCCTGTTTTTTCGACCCTGCCGGGCGCTGCGCTGGGTGGGTTAGTTCGGCTGCTGCGCAAGGGGCCTCTGGTAGCCAGCCCACCCGACGCACAGCGATCGGTTATACTACCAACTCCGATTTTACCCACCCGTACCCTCTTCTGCGCTGAACAAATCATGCTCCCTCTTTCCCGCACCTGGATGTTGTTGTTGACCCTTTGGGCTTGCAGTTCCTCGACCGAGGCGGCTGAGCCCGAACAAACCAAAGTCGGTCAGATCGCCTGGCACGAATTCCGAGGCAATGCTCATGATGGGACCGCCCTGAATCAGAAGCCGCCGCTGTCCTGGGGGGAAGACAAAAATCTAAAGTGGAAAACCGCCATTCACGGACGCGGCTGGTCCTCGCCAGTTGTAGCCGAAGATCAAATCTGGTTGACGACCGCCACCGAAGACGGCAAGAAGATGTCAGCCGTGTGCGTCTCAATGGCCACGGGCAAGATCCTGCATGACTTGATGGTGTTTGAGAACGCAGAGGTTCAGCCCGATCACCACGTTACCAACAGCTATGCCTCGCCTACGCCCGTACTGGATGAGCAACATGTGTATGTCCATTTCGGCGCTTATGGCACCGCGTGCCTGGAACGCGCAACTGGCAAAACGCTGTGGCAGCGACGAGACCTGCCTTGCAATCACTATCGTGGACCGGGCAGTTCACCCATCCTCTATCGTGATCTGCTGATCTTTCACATGGACGGGTTTGATTTTCAGTACGTGGTGGCGCTGAATAAGAACACAGGCAACACAGTTTGGAAGCAAGACCGGAAGATCGAGTATGGAACCGATAACGGCGACTACTACAAAGCCTACTCAACGCCGTTGATCATCAACGTCGGTGGCGTCGATCAGATGATCAGCAGTACCAGCAAGGCCACCGTGGTGCTCAACCCGCTCAATGGTCAAGAGTTCTGGCGTGTGCGTTATCCAGAGTTCTCCGCCACCGCTCGGCCGCTATTTGACGGCCAGCATCTGTTCCTCAACACGGGTTTCGGTAAAGCGCAAATGCTTTGCATCCAAGTAGATGGTCAAGGCGATGTTACAGACACCAAAGTTCTATGGTCGCAAAAACGTGGCATCGGCTCCAAGCCCAGCCAGATATTGGTTCAAGGGAAACTGTTCTCCGTTAGCGATGATGGCGTCGTATCACGCATTGATACCAAAACGGGTGAAATCGCCTGGCAAAAGCGCATCGGCGGAAACTTCAGTTCATCCTTGATCGCTACCAAGGATCATTTCTTCGCCTTCGATCATGATGGCAAAAGCTATGCTCTGACCGTCGCCGATGAACCGACCGTGGTCAGCGAAAACTCCCTAACCGACGGCTGTCGCGCTTCACCTGCTATCGTTGATAACAGCCTGATCGTCCGCACGATCACACATCTCTATCGTTTCCAATAACCGGTGCGAATTTAGTTGGACAGCGCCACGTTTCCAACCAGCTAGCCACGCCAGACGGTGGACTCGTCTGGTAGCCACCGTCGCCAGACGGTGGTTTAGTCTGGAGGCGAAATCCACCGCTTGGCCGCGGTGGCTACCTGCCCCCAGTTGCTCGCCGACTGGCTCGATGAAAGTCAACTATTCACGCTTCTCCATCGTCCAATTTATACTGCTGCAATCGTCGACGAACGGTTGCCCGATGCCAACCTAGTTGAGTTGCCAAGGCGCTTTTGTTGCCATGATGCTTTTCCAACAACAGGCGGAGCACGGGCGGTTCAATGATCGCTAGTAACTTTTCATACAGGTTGGTGGCGGCGTCCGGGTTTCTGAATGCAACGGCCAGCCATGCATGCACCAACTCCGCCAGTTTATCGGCCAGTTGAGCTTCGCTCAGGCCGGTCACATCGAGCGGAAGTGTGGCCGGACCAGGCAAAGTAGAATCGACTCGTACGTTGGTCGTCATTTGATAGTTGGCCGTCATCGGCAAGTGCTCCGGCCGCAATGGTCGACCACGCGACATCAGGAAAGCGTGTTCGATCGTATTGCGAAGTTCTCGAACATTGCCACGCCAGGGACGTCGCCTGAGCTCCAGCAGTAATTCCGGCGTTAATCGTGACTCGGGTTCCGTCACCCCTAAACGTTTCAGGAAATGGGTCACCAGCAGTTCGATGTCCTCAACTCGTTCGCGCAACGGTGGAAGGTGGATGTGCATGCCGGCTAAACGAAAGTACAAGTCTTCTCGAAAGCGCCCTTCTTCGATGGCGCGAAACAAATCGCGATTGGTAGCCGAGATGATGCGCGCATCGCAGGCTCGGGACTGAGTATCTCCGACAGGCGTGTACTGTTTCAGCTCCAGCACGCGCAGCAACTTGATCTGTTGCTCCAGCGGCAAATCGCCAATCTCGTCCAGCATGACGGTGCCGCCATTGACTCGGCCGAAAACGCCGACACGGCTATCGACCGCCCCTGTAAAGGCGCCTTTGACGTGACCGAACATCTCACTCTCAAACAATGCGGGGCTGAGTGCAATAGGCGCGATCGGGATGTAGGGCTGCGCGGCTCGACCGCTGTGCTGGTGAATCCAATGTGCTACCAACTCCTTGCCAGTCCCACTTTCTCCGGTGATCAGCACGGGCAGATCGCTAGCGCTGGTCAACGCAATCTGTTTGAACAACGCCTGCATAACCGGCGTGCGCCCCAACAATTCCTGATTGAGCGAAGTTGTATCGGCCGGCTTTTCCGGCGACACAGTCGAGCCATCTTGTAGCATGCGCTGGACGACGCTCGCGACCTGGTCCAAGTCAAAAGGCTTGGCCAGGTAATCAACACCGGGGTGACGCATGACCTCGACAGCAATATCCAATTGACCGAACGCAGTCATGATTACGATCGGCAATTCTGGGTGAATCGCGCGTACTTTATCCAATGCTTCCAGTCCGCAAATACCTGGCAATCGCACGTCCATCAGCAACAGGTCAGGCTTCTCTTTGACCACGGATTTCAGGGCTTCTTCACCACTGGCCAGAATAGTAACCCGATGGCCCTCGCGTTCCAGCAATTGCTTTATTCCCCAGCAAATTGCCGGCTCATCATCGACTACGAGAATATTGGACATACGCCTGCTTGCCAAAAGAACTCTGGTTTATGGTTTGCCTTTGACAGGCCTTTGGTCCAACGCGCTACGCTCGGCAATTTGCTGCTTGACCGCGGCTTCCCAATCAGAAAGACACCATAATACACCAGGCGCCCGGGACTGAGCACACCCTGTAACAAGCTCAAGCTGTAAGGAGCAAGCCTGTTAAAGAGCTCAACCAACAACAGAAACACCCGGTGACAGACCAGAGTTCTGCGGTGGAATTTAGGGTGTTGGCCGGCGATCGACGGCAGATTGGATTTCGATAGCGGTGCGTCCCTTGAAGGCCCCAGGCGCGGCCAGGTACTTCACCACACCTTCCACTTCGACTTCAAGTGGCGAGCGAATATCTTTCTCCGTGCTAATGACATCGCCGACCTGGAGATTGAACAGATCGCTGGTCTTGATTTTTGAATGAGCCAGCGTGACGACCAGTTCGGCTACCGCATGCTCGAGGTTCTCTAAAATCTTGGCCTGCGTGTGCTCAGAACTGCGCGAGGATGCGTACCCAATCCAACTATTGCTCGATAGCTTTGTGCCGATGCGTTCGATGGTATTAAATGGGATACACAAGTTGATCATGCCACGCGTTTTGCCCATCGTCAGTTCGAAGCTAACCAAAATTACCACTTCGTTGGGTGGCACGATTTGGACTAACTGAGGATTGCTCTCGACGCGTTGCACCTCGATGTTCAACTCCACCGCATTTCCCCAGCCGGTGGCCAACTCGCGCAGGAAGACGCTGGTGATGCGACTGGTCAAGCGAAGCTCGATGTCGCTCAGTGGCCGCTTTAGAGTTGAATCGCTGGTAGCGACACCACCGAGCATGCGGTCGATAATGGGATAGAGCAAACTAGGGCTGATATCCAGAATCCAGTTGCCTTCGAGCGGTTGAGGCTTGAGCAAATTGAAACAGGTGGGGATCTCCAGGCTGTACACGAATTCGCTATAGGTCAGCTGATCGACGCTGATCAATTTAACTTCCACAATTGTGCGGAGTAAGGCGGACATCGAGGCCCCGAAGTTGCGTGCGAAGCCTTCATGCAAGGATTGCAAAGCACGCATCTGCTCTTTGCCTACTCGCTCCGGACGTTTGAAGTCGTAGGCTACCACGCGTTGCCGAGGCCCAGTCTTTTTCGACAGCAGGGCATCCGCTTTGGACTCTGCCATGTCGCCACCCAAGTCCATCGCCGAAGGCTTGGCGGCCGGCTTCTTTTTCTCGGCCGCCTCCATCGACTTGAGCAACTCTTCGACTTCGTTCCGACCTAAACTCTCATCGGACACTGTTGTAATTCCTTCCTTGGATGGCCATGCGTTTGTCGAAAGCTGTGTGTTGATCAGGTACGAAGTTGACCGTCACCTGTCAGCAAGTACTTATACGTAGTCAATTCCTTTAGACCACATGGCCCCCGGGCATGTAATTTGTCCGTACTGATACCAATCTCGGCACCCAGTCCCAGTTCACCACCATCGTTTAATCGAGTACTGGCGTTAACAACCACGGCACTGGAATCGACAGCGGACTGAAAGCGACGCGCAGCCGATAGTTCGCTAGTAACAATTGCGTCGGTGTGATGCGAGCCATAGTGATTGATATGGGCAATCGCCGCTTCCAGATCTGGCACAACCGCCACACTAATCTCGGGGCCCAAGTACTCTGCCGCCCAGTCGACTTCGGTACCTGGCACGGCTGTGGGCAAATATTGCCTGGATACGCTGTCGGCATGCATGATTAAATTACGCTGCGTCATCGCTT
>JADLDX010000821.1 GCA_020846515.1 Pirellulaceae bacterium | reverse complement strand
GGGCAATGTGCCGCTGGACACGACCATCGATTGCGCTCAGATCATTAGTGAACACGGCAGTAGCGGCGTGCTCGACCCCAATTCCTTCGAAGTCATAAATATAGCAACCGGCCAGCAAGTCCCGTTTGCGAGATCCGAAGATTTTGCCTACAGCGATCGAGGGCAATTGGAGTGGGTGATCACCGACCCAATGCACACAAAATTCGAAGTACGCTTTCGGTCGGTCACCGAGCGTCCCGCACTGAAACCGCAGGACCACACGCCACCGATCGGCGTGGGCGATCTGTTGCGCTACAACGCTGGCGAGCCGCGCCCAATTGCTCTGCCATTCCCAGCGCGGCTGGTTGATCTCACCGGCGATGGAAAGCTGGATCTGGTGGGCTGCTGGAACTATGCCTATCGGCCCGGCTGGCCGTGGGACGGGATCGTGTGTTACCCTCGCGTTGGCGATTCCGAGCAATTCGAGTTCGGCGACCTGACGCGCCTGCGTTACTTGAGCCAATCAGATGCGACCCAAGCAAATACGACCAACTACCAGCACTTCATCAACATCTACATGTGGGCCGACTTCGCTGACTTCGATGGCGACGGTCTAGTTGATATCGTCTGGTGCCCAGCCAACTCAAACAGTCTGCGTTTCTATCGTAACACTGGCCG
This sequence comes from Pirellulaceae bacterium, assembly GCA_020846515.1. GTDB lineage: Bacteria > Planctomycetota > Planctomycetia > Pirellulales > Pirellulaceae > Aureliella. The sequence goes on along the minus strand of JADLDX010000821.1, from coordinate 5,353 downwards.
CCGCGATGAAGGCGGTATGCCGGTGTTCGTCGAGGCGGGCAGAGTGGCCAAGCAGGGCAAGATGGCGCAGTGGGAATCGTGCCGAGCTGTCGATCTGGACAACGACGGAGCGATGGACGTGGTCATCGGCGATGTCTGGCTGCGCAACACCCAAGCAGGCAGCCTGCCACCGCAACTGGCGCCCGAAGTCGCCCTGGGAGTTGCGGGCAACGAGATTTCGGGCGTTATGGTTCCGTCGGTAAGGTGTTGGTTTGACGTTTACATGGACGGGCGTCTGGACGCCGTCGTATTGGAAAAGGTTCCAGGCGAGGGCTTGAGCAATTTCCGTACGGCCTGGAGTCGTAACACAGGCGGCTCACCGCCCAAGTTCGCCGCCCTCTTACCGCTGGCCGATCTACCAGCAGCTAACATAGCTAATACAGCTGATGCAGCTCACACCGCATCGCGTCCATATCAAGTGACTGCGGTGGTTGAAGGCAACAAGCGGGGATTGCTAGTGACCACGTTGCCGAATCTCACGGCGGAACTGTACGAACAATCAGGGCCTGGTCGGTTTGCCAAGACCAGGACAGCTCAATCCAAGTCCGCGGTCCTCTCGCTGGGCGATCAAGCCTGGCCCAATCTGTGTGACTGGGATGCTGACGGGGATCTGGATCTACTGGTCGGAGGAGGCTATGGCTGGCCGCAGATCGTGATCAATCAAGGAACGCGCGAACGTCCCAAGTATGCAGAACCTCAAAACATCCTGGCGGATGGAGAACCCATCCGCATCATCATGAGCCAGGTGTATCCCGGTTGCGACCAATACCGACACAACATGGGTTACCCGTTTCCGGTCTTTGTCGATTGGGATGGAAATGGTCTTTCTGACCTCATGGTTCCCAACTGTTCCAATCGCCAATTTTGGTATCGCAATATCGGTACGCGGCGCGAGCCGCGCTTCGGGGCTCGCCAGCAGTTGAATCCGATAGGGTACGAAGACACACCCGAAAAGCTGGCCCAGACTGGCCAGATTTTGATGACTCGCTGGGAAGGGGAACTCGAACCGGGGCAACCGTTCTTCTGGCGGACTGGCGCCGCGTTTGCTGATTTCAACGACGATGGATTTACAGACATGATCACGCACGACGGGGAGCATCGCAAGGCAACGTTATTCGTTCAACGCCGTGATACCGCCGGAAAATTGCGATTGTACAAAGAAGGGCCGCTGAAGTTGTCTGATGGACGGCTGATCGATGACGCCCTTGTCGGTCGCAAACGGCACTGGACCGAATCGTTCCGTTCTACTGACTGGGACAATGATGGGTTGCTTGACCTGATCTATAGCTGCGCTGGCTCCGACGCAAACGGCAGCATCTATCTGTTGCGAAACGTGGGTACGAAAAAGCAGCCGCAGTTTGATGCACCACGCACGCTGCGTTGCTTCGGGGAACCGATCTTTGTCACCGCTCACGGCCCGCATCCGTGGGTCGGTGACCTCGATGGAGATGGCAAGCCCGACCTGGTGACATGTGTCGAGTGGAGCGTCTATCCGTATTACAGCCATCACGCGCTCGAGATGCCCCAGCGCCCCAGCTTCACCACAACAGCTCGATTGATAAACAACACACTGGATCAAAGCGACGCCAAGCAGTAGGACACAATTATCATTTCACAGCATCCATCGCCTGATCGATCTGGTTCGTATTTCGAGCTCCGATCAAGACCGAAGTGATGCCGGGCTGCTTGAGAACCCATGACAAAGCTAATTGCACATGCGACTGGCCAGTTCTTCGGGATTCTTCGTCAAGCCAAGCTAAGACTTGATAGCCGTGATCGGTGAAATAGATATCTTGGTGCCCAGGGATCACGTCAAATCTGGTGCCGCTTGGAATCGCCGCGCCACGCCGGTATTTGCCCGTCAGAAATCCTGCCGCTAAAGGGCTATAGCTGATCACCGCGATATTTTCAGCGGCACAGTGTGGCAACAGTTCGGCTTCGATATCGCGCTGGACGAGGTTATAGGGTGGCTGCACGGAGATCATCCGGCAGACTCCCGCGGTCTCGCTCAATGCCAGCGCCTCTTTCAGTTGTGGAGCCGAATAGTTGCTACAGCCGATATGGCGAACTTTCCCTTGCTGCACCAGTGTGGTTAGAGCATCGAGCGTTTCTTCAAGCGGCGTCGTCTGATCCCAGTGGTGAGTTTGCAACAGGTCGATGCGATCGGTTTGCAGTCGTTTCAAACTATCCTCAGCAGACGCAATGATGCGTTGCCTCGTGAGCGAGCCGCGGACCTTGGTCGCTAGCACGATCTTGTCGCGCGTGTTGCGACTTTGCAACCATTCTCCGACAACTCGTTCGGACGCTCCCTGGGCATAAGCCTCAGCTGTGTCGAACAGCGTGATACCCCGCTGGAACGCATGGTCCATAACCAGCAGCGATGAGTGCGGATCCAGTTCGCGACCGAACGTAACACAACCCATTCCTATAGTGCTGACAGTAAGATCGGTTGGGCCGAGGTTTCGATATTGCATAAGCACGTGGACGCGTCCGATTAGGAATGAAGGCACTTAAATTTCGAAGTTAAAAGAGACGCTACAGGACTTCAACATGGTTCTCAAGCTGACAGATGATGTTTTCGCGACCCAATTGCCATTCTATGGATTTGTTAACATACGTATCTTTGCAACAGGCGGTAAGAAATCAGTAGGGCTATGCGTTACTGGATGAGATAATTTTCGAGTTTACGGCAGCGGTAAGGAGCAGGGGATGAACGGTTGGCGTCAGGTCCTGGAACTGAATTCCGCGCGCGTCCCGACGGCGGGCAGCGCAGCGGATCTGCGGTCTGCGATCGGGCGCGGTGCCGATCTGCGAATCTACACAGAATTCCGGCACAACGAACACATCGAACCCGGGTCGACCAATCCCGAGATCGTGCGCGAAGTCAGCGACTTCCGGGTCGCGTACTTGGTCGACGACCGTTGGGTGGCAGGGATCATGAACCTGCGCATGCCCATCGTCCCGCCGGCAGGATTTGGCCCGCGGGCCTCGATGTCGTTTTTCCTCTACAACGAGGACGGCCGACAAGCCATCGCTCGCCCATACTTGGAAGGCGCGATCGCCACGGGCGCGCCGGGACCCGGGATGCTCGATGACCACAGCGACATGCCTAAGTACCATCAGCAGGACGCCTGGGACACGGGCACAAACGCGCCCAGCAGCAACTTCATTTACGACTTCGAAGTGTTCCGCTACTTCGTGCGCGACGATTGGCACGAGGTGCTAGCGCACGACGCGGGCGGCCAAGTGACAGGCGGATCGCTCGACTTGCTGGTCGAGGCCTTCTCGGCCGGCGCGGAGATTAAGGTGGGCATTAGCGGTCTATGCTCAGACCTGGGCGGTGGCCCAAAGCACGAAGTTTTCGTTCACGGGGGTCCGGCCTATTACAGTACTCAGCGAAAGATATTCTGCGCCGGCTCACAACCGGTGGTGCGCGTCAAGCCAAACATACCGATGCGGTACGTGAGTCGGGGTTGGGATTTCGGCTGGTTAATGCCACGTACCGACGGTACGGTCGAACGTTGGCTGTGCAACCCGTACACACTGAAGTTCGCGAAGAGCCAAAGCGCTTGCAGCCTGCGCTGGTTCGTCCGATAGTGGCCAGATGCATAAATCTCAGGCCAGTTCTCGACGTGCTTACTGTAGCGGCCTGGCTGTTGTCGATGGTATAAACACTGGTTCGGCGGAGTTGCAACGATCGATTGTCGCCAGGAGTACAATAGACTCACGGAAGTCTTTGCTCACTGGGCCATTTGTTGGGCAAATCACTGGGCCAATTGTCTCTCGGGAGTAACTTGAAATGCTGAGCATTTTTGATCAAAGCTCCATGCGTGGTTTGAATCGTCGAGAGATCCTGCGGGCGGGTGGGCTATCGCTTTTCGGTCTGACTCTACCCCAACTGCTGCAGGCAACTGAACAGAAGCCGGCCGGTGGAATCCAACGCAGGCCCGCGCGTGCCAAGTCGGTCATCTTGTTCAACTTGCTTGGTGGCCCAAGCCATATGGACATGTTCGACATGAAGCCGAACGCACCGTCGGGAATCCGCGGGGAGTTCAAGCCTATTTCTACGTCGTTGCCAGGCTTGCAGATTTGCGAGCACCTGCCCAACACGGCGAAATGGATGCACAAGGCTTGTTTAATTCGAACGATCTCTCACACCTACAACTCGCATGATCCCTTGGCGATCATGACGGGATTTACCAACGGCGATGCGAAACTTCAAGCTCAACCGACCGACCCCCCGGACATTGGAGCCATCTGTCAGTATGTAGGTCTAGGACCGCGTGACGTGCCGGGCGCCGTGTGTCTGCCCTGTTATCCAGGTTGGGGCCAAGAGGGATACCGCCGCGGTGGACCATACGGAGGCTTCTTGGGCAGTCAGTACGATCCGCTGTTCACGCTGTGCAGCCCAACCTTTGCTCGCGAGCCCAAGACACAGTACTACGACCCAGTCATGCCCGAGGGTGAACCCACGTTACCTGGTCTTCAAAGTTTGCCGGAAATGTCGGTCGAACGCTTGGGCCATCGCCATTCGCTCTTGCAACAACTGGACGACACGTTTCGACAAGCCGGCCTGTCCTCGTCGCAAGACCGCCTGGACAAAGTCCAGCAGCGGGCCTTCGACTTGCTGACATCCAGCAAGACGCGTGATGCCTTCGATCTTTCGCAAGAACCAGATCATATTCGTGACCGATACGGTCGCAATCTATACGGTTCCAGCATGTTGATCGCCCGGCGTCTGGTCGAAGTCGGCGTGCCATTCGTCAGTGTGCATCAAGAGATATTCCGGCACTATGGGCACGCTTATGACATGCACTCCAACAACTTTAGCATGTTGAAGAATCTCAATCTGCCCGTGCTCGACATGGTCTATCCGGCGCTCATCCAGGACTTGGAAGAACGCGGTCTGCTCGATTCGACTTTGGTGATCGTGATGGGCGAGATGGGTCGCACGCCACGCATCAACGCCAACGCAGGCCGAGATCATTGGCCTCAATGTGGTTTCAGTTTATTGACCGGCGGTGGAGTGAAGCCAGGTATGATCTACGGCGAGACCGATAAGGATGCAGCTTACCCATTGAGCAATCCCGTTCATCCATCTGCACTAGTCGCCACGATTTATCATCTACTGGGCATCGACCCACATCTGATCGTACACGACCCCTTAGGCCGCCCTCATCCGATCGCCCGCGGCGGCGAACCGGTGCTCGAATTGCTGAGTTAGGTGTATTGCTGCTGCGCAGCAGCAAGAACTAACCCTCCTGCTGCGCAGCAGCGGGAGGGTCGCCCCGCGCTAGCGTGGGCGGGGAGGGCT
>JADLDX010000820.1 GCA_020846515.1 Pirellulaceae bacterium | reverse complement strand
GGTTAAACAAGGCCTTTCGGGCTACAACGGTTTGAGGCTCAACCGAATAGCGTGCAGCACCGTAACGAGTAGCGGCTGTGAGTTGACGTGGACTTGCACGGTGACCAGCGAGCCCTTTAATTGTTTGGGAATGGGCTGGTCCATCCGTATGGTCACCGCATAATGCGGCTCGGTGGGCGCAAACTTACCGGCCGCATTGCGTGCCGACATCAAGCCCGAATCGCCCACTAATTCGTCGGGTGTCTGTTCGATCGGATCAGGTGCAATGCGAACGATCGTGCCGCGCGCCACGCGATGGACATCGCAATCCCACTGGCAAGCTGCCAACAATCCCAGCCGCAACTGTTTGATGTCTTGTTGGGAAACAAGTGTGACGACTTCCATCTGCTCTTGGTTTGAGAACCAGCCGATCAACGTACCGCGCTCGAGCATGCAGCCTCGACTAACCTCATCCAGTGGCCCACCTTGTAACTGGAGATCTGTCGGGGCCGCCAGAGGTTGGTTCAATCGGAACGAGGCTGGCAATAAACGGCCGGAGCTTGAGGTTGTTTGAGTCAGTAAGCTAAGCTCCTTCTGCAGGCTCTGAGCTCGCGAGCGCCGTTCGGCCAGCAACTCCAGGGTAAAAGGTAATTCAAATCGGGACGTGGGATCGATACCCGCTGCTTGATTGAGATACTCAATTTTTTTACTCAGCGATGCGATCTCCCCTTCGACCAACTGCAACTCATAACGCTTTTCGGGTGAGTCGAATTTGAGTAAGGTGCTGTCCACCGGAAGTGTCTGACCCACAGCGGCAGCATCCAGCAGTATCGCATCGTCAGTAGCAAACACCGGTTGCTTGTCACTAAAGTCGGTGACACCCCGCGCGCGCACAAGTACCGGCAAGTTTACCTGCGCCACAAACACCAAGGCCAACAATAAACCCACAAACAGTGTCAGCCAGCGCATGACTTTGAACGTCTCATTGGCCAGCACTTGGAGGTGAATCTGTTTGACCAGCCTGGCAGCTGCGATCATTAATCCCACCATAGTGCCACCAATTACCAATAGAGCCAGAAAGCCCAATCCCAGCGGTACCAACATGGTCCAGGCCAGCCATAGAATCATCAGCATGATAAACGTGCGATAGACCACTGCCACTACATGATAGGCGGCCAGGATTCCGACAGGACGATCAAGATGGCTAGTGTTGGTTCGCTTGCCAGTCATCACACGCGTAAACAAGATCATCGTGGCTTCGCGCGCCTGGTCAGCGAGATTGGGTACGCCCCAGACATCCGACAGAATGTAGTATCCGTCATATCGCAAGAACGGATTGCCGTTGATCAGCAGCGTACCAACTGAACAGATCAACATCGTATTAGCGGCCAACGAGTGCAAGAGTCCATCTTGCGTCGCTAGCCAGGTCACCGCCGCTATGGATGCCAGAATCAGTTCCACATACATGCCGGCCGCGCCGATGGCCGCGCGTTGCCATCGCGAACTGAGTTTCCAGGCGTCCGTCGTGTCGCAGTACAGGCAAGGTGTAAAGAACAAGAACAGCACGCCCAGTTCAGAACACCGCGTGCCCAGGTAGACACAAGCCAGCCCGTGCCCCAATTCATGCAGTGACTTCACCAGTACGTAGCAGACCAACAGCCACAACCAGCGAACGCCATGGATGGCCGACAGGTCTAACGTCAATGAGTTGGGCGTAGCCAATATCTTGGCCAGCACGCTCAGATTGGCAATCAAGCCAAAGACGATGACAAAAAACAGTGTAAATCGCGAGAACAGGACGCTGGCCAGAGGACGGCAAAGTTTCAGCCACGGATGCGGATTGATCAACGGTATCCGGATGCTTAGTGGGCTGAGCAGCATCTGCAGCCAACCGCGTTGACTGGCTCGTTGTCGCTGACGCAGCAATTGCGACACAGCTTGACGGGATGCCGGCAATAGCAATTGCGCGGCGTTGAGTCGACTGACTAACGTCAACAGCCATTTCTCAGTGAGATTGTGCTGTGGAAATCTAGTAATCAGCTCTACCGATAGGGCGGACAACGATCGTTGGCCATCCAACATGCCGGCTGCGACATGTTCTATATGACTGAAGTAAAAGAATCGTCCGTTGAGCGGATCGCGGGCTACCCAACGCTTCTGGTCTTGATGCATCGTCCACTGAATGTCTTGTCGAAACGCAACATTGGTTGGCTTATCATTGGTGGAACGCAAGACCCGATCGGCAGTTGCAACTGGGCTACTCATGGTTGAAGATGGATGGTGGCACGCACACCCAAGCCTGGCCGGAACTGGTTATCAGCATTGGCGATTTCAATAAACACACGGGCCGTCGAGGCGATCGGATCAATGCTCGGGCTGACAAAGACAACCGTGCCCTTGGCTTGCACCGTGCCCGCAGCACTACTGAACTCTACGCTGGCTGGTCGACCGGCCAAATTCTGCATCGAATCGGCAGCACTGACAAAACCTTCAACGCGCAAACGATCCATGCGTTCGATCTTGAGCAAGGCAACTCCCGGTTCTACCCACTCGCCGACATGCTTTTCGATCGAGACAACGATACCAGCGACTGGGCAGACCAGGCGATGGCGTTCCTGAACCTCTAATGCCTGGCGATATTCGGTTTCAGCAATCACGGCTTCCAGCGAGGCCATACTTCGCAGATAAGTCGCGCGTTCCACTTCCAAACCGCTGCGATCGGCGACTAGTTTCAAGCGATCGATTTCGTTGACAGGATAGGTATCGCTCACTCGAGCATTGGCTGCCACGGCACGTTGATACTCATTTTCCGCCACGGCCTTGCTCTTCTTAGCCAGTCGCTCGTCGATATCATCCTGCTGCTTCCTCTTGGCCACATCCATGGCTGCTTTAGCGCGTTCGACTTGCAGGCGGACGCCGGCATCACGGATACGCCCCAGTTCCTGTCCAACTTTTACACGGTGTCCTTCCTTGACGAGAATCGAATCAATTATGCCCGAAGCTTGCGCAGCAATCGTCGTGGACTCGATAGTCTTGAGGATCGCATTGTTGACCTGCAAGAGCTCTACATTGGCAGGAGCCGCAGGCGTCCCATCAGACTTTTCATCAGGCAGGTTAGTGGCTGCATCGCGGGCAACATCGACCGCTACCTGAGCGAATAGTTGCGAAGGCAACATGAGTGAGCCGGCACACAGCAGTATGCCGATCAAGCTCGAAGCCGAGGTTAGACGCGTATGCATATTACGGGTGAGCGACATCATTGTTGGCTGCTTCACTCCAAAACCAGAGTTTACGTTGTGTAGCTTCGACCAGTGGCCGACACCAAACAAACCACAATGGTTGTTGGCCGCACTGGAAATAGGCGAGTGCACCAGCACCCATATGAGATTGCTCGACGATCTCGCGTTGAACCTGCGCGCGAATCTCCAGGTAACATCCTTCTCCCGGTCGATTTTGAACCGTGTCCGATACCCATTGCACGTTGGCCTGAAAACGTTTCTCTGGCAGGCTGTCCAGCACAAACTCAAGCTGGTTGCTCGTGGCATCCACGGCATTCACGGCATTCACGGCATCAGTGGAATTCAAAGCATCAGTGGCAGCCAAATGGGAGCGTACGTAACCAGAATCACGATCGGCCACTTCTATACGCAGATGCCATGGCCCTTGCAAGTCGACGACGGTGAACAGTGAATCGCCACGGCGAACCGGCCGACGAAGCAATTGTTGCTTGAGATCACGGGCTACGACCACACCCGCAATGGGAGCCACCAACTCTAGTTTCTGACGCTCTTCACCTAGTAGCTTCAGCTGCTTTTGAATGTTCGACTCTTGCGTCGTTAGCTGCGCTACCTCGGCCGACAAGCGACTCTGCTGAGTTAACGCGTCCTTGGTCGAGGTATCAATTTGATTGATGGCAATCCGCAGTCCTCCGCGTTTTTCTACCAACGCTCGCAATTGCCCCTGCAATTCTTCGATCTGCAAATCCAAGGCGGGAGAGCGCAATTTAGCTACGGTTTGCCCAGCCGTAACGGACTGGCCATCGTCCACCAGCAGGGCGTCGACGAAGCCATCGGCCGTAGCAAAGATGGAACGCTTGATCGCAGGTTCCAAGAAAGCTGGCGCTTCGATAAACAAGGGATAATTTGCGATCAAACTTCGATAGGTCAGCACGCAAACCAGGGCCACGATTGCCCAACGGAGCATTCGCCAAACAACTTGAGGCAATTGCAAATCCCAAATGCTCAGTCGCCGCCCCAAGGCCGGAATACGCAGCCATCGACGCTGCTGTCGCCAGGCATTACTGACGATCGGTAGCACGTGCGTCAACACCGGCAAAGCGGCTACCATGGCGGCTTCCGATGACCATTCAACCACTAGCACCCCGCCGGTATCCGGTCGGCCATCCACACGGCTGGATAGCTCAAGAGCAATCAGGTTTTGGAATAGTCCATCAGCATCCAATACCGCGGTGGATGGCGAAGCAGGCTGCGGGGGGCATGACGAGTTAGACTGGTGAGATGCCGCTTGCAAATGCTCTGCAGATTCCCCAGAGGTCGCAGCCGGCTCAGGTCGAGTTATCGGATGCGCATGACGCAGGACAGGCTGGCCAGTTTGCATGGCAGTTTGCGCCAACTGTCGAAGGGCTTTAACGCAATCGAGCTGGCCATCCAATTGCGAGACACCGCTCACCGCCGAGATTTGTAAACCGCGGACGAGACCACGCTCGGCCAGCGATAGTCGGGCTGCCCCCAGAACAGGCAAGAGGTGATTGACCAGCACGGTTGAGGCATCGCTTAGCCTTTGGCTCTCAGTGATCTGATTGACCGTGTCTTGCAAGGCTTGCCAACGACTGTCGAGAAACCGTTCCACTTCGACCAGCTGCTTGATGGAAGCCACTTCAGCAAACGCAGCCATTAATTCTGAAAGATTTGCCAGTGCCTCGGGAGCAGGTTTGTGCGGTAGAGTGAGGAGCAATGCTCCTTTTTGCCAGCGATCGCCTCGCAAGGCCACGGCGCAGACAAAGGGTTCGGAGGATGGGCATGTGACCCAAGCACAATGGCTGTTGATGCGTAACTGATCGAGGAGCCGTTCGATGGTCGCTTGGTCAACGTGGCCTGATTGGGCCAGGGCCATGGAGGACTGGAAGTTACTACTGGTTGGGAAGAGGATCAACGTACCAGCAGCCCCGGTGACAAAACGCAAACGCTCGGTCAACAAACTTAAGAATTGCACACTGGACATTTCGCCGTGTGCAAGCCCTTCGAGTTCGTTGAGTAGTTGATCGATGCGTTGAAGAGTGCTGGGTGCTAGCATTCGAATGTCTCGCGTTGGTCTGACGTGAGACATTGTAGTTGGTTGGCGAAATTTCAGGGCTGATCGGGAATTTGTGCTGGCGTAAATCGAGAGAGTTTGGGTAGTTTGCGAAGCATTTTCGCGCCAAACGTAAGAATCGTTGGAAATTGCTCAATTGGCTCTTCGAGACCGCCGAATTCTTAGAGAGTCCTGAGTTACCGGTACGTACGGCCCCCGGGGTGCCATGCCGCAGGGTCAGGACGAACGAGCTGCCATCGGGGAGAATCCAATGCGCCCGCCGCGTCTAGTACTCCGTCTCTGCTTGGCCATGGGCCTGAGCACAGGTGGTTGTGCGATTAATCGAGACAAATTTGAGTTCTGTAAGCCGGCCGATTTGGAGTGCGCCCAGCCGACATTGGGAACAACGCAACTCGCATCGGCTGATGCCGCCTTGTGCGCAGAACGAGACTCGATGTATGCCGAGCCTGTTTCCCCATTGGACATCGACGAAACCATGTTGTCGTCGGATCGTTTGTTCGCGATGACTCTCGAGGATTGTATTCGCCAGGCTCTCGCATCGTCGAAGATCATGCGTGACTTGGGAGGAACGGTGATTCGTTCGCCGCAGACGATCTCCAGCAACCTGGATCCAGCTCTCGTCTATAGCGACCCACGAGGCGGAGAGGTAGCCGCGCTCAGCGCGTTTGATGCCAACTTCTTCGTAAGCAATTACTTCGAGAAGAATGATCGTGGTTTAAACAACCAGTTCTTTGGTCGCAACGGTTCATTCGTGCAGGAGCTGAACACGACGCAGATGGGCGTCAATAAACGTTCGGCAACAGGTGGCTTGTATGCGCTGCGCAACATCACCAGTTACGACCGCAACAATCAGTTGTCCAATCGGTTCCCCTTAGATTCGTGGGACACCTACGTTGAAGCCGAGATGCGTCAACCATTGCTTCAGGGCGCTGGTACGGAATTTAATCGCATCGCTGGTCCAGGCGCTACGGCCGGACAACTCAACGGTGTCGTGTTGGCCAGAGTGCGCACGGATATCAGCTTGACCGATTTCGAACGCGCGGTACGTGATCTGGTCGCAGAGGTTGAGAATGCCTACTGGGATCTATATTATTCGTACCGCGACTTGGAAGCGCGTATTGAAGTGCGCGACATCGCCCAGCAGACGCTGAATACCCTTGATGAAAAAGCCACTGGCAAAAGCAAGATCGCGCAGGCAGAAGAGCAAGTTCATCGCTTTCAATCTGAAGTCGTCGACTCGATCAACGGTCGCCCGATCGATGGCACTCGGCTGAACAACGGCAGTACCGCTGGTACGTTCCGCAGCGCCGGCGGTCTACGTATTTCCGAACGCAAACTGCGGTTGATGATTGGACTGCCGATTAACGATGGTCGCTTGATCCGACCAGTGCAGTCACCTTCGATGGCTCCGGTAACGTACGATTGGAATGCGAGTATTTCAGAAGCGCTGCGCATGCGAGAAGAGCTGCGGCGTCAGCGTTGGGTCATCAAGCAGCGCGAATTAGAACTGACGGCCAACCGCAATTTCCTCAAGCCTCAACTGGATCTGATTAGTCGCTATCGTTTTCGCGGCTTTGGCGAAGAATTGCTCGGCCCCAGTTCAGCCACGTCCAGTTTGTACGATGGCCAGTTTCAGGAATGGCAAGCGGGCCTGGAATACAACATGCCCGTCGGCTTCCGTCGCGCTGCGGCCGCTGTGCAAAACTCACGGCTGGCCTTGGCTCGCGAAGTTGAAGTGCTGCGTGAACAAGAACGTTTTGTTCATTTTGGTTTGAGTAACGCCATCAACGAAGCCAAGCGAGCGCGTGAAAACCTGGCTTTGCAACATAAGCGTTTGGATGCCATCGTTTATCAGCTGAATGCCATCGATGCGAGACAAGAGGCTGAAAAGGCCGAGTTGGATGTGCGACTGGAAACACACCGTCGTTTGTTGGATGCGCGTCTGCGTTATCACCAGGCCGAAGTCGAATATGTGCTGGCCCTACGCAACGTGAACTTCGAAAAGGGTTCTCTGCTAACCTACTGTAACATCGTTCTGGCTGAATCGATGCCCAACCCCAAGGCTCAACTGGACGCTAATGAACGGATTCAGTTCCGCGACTTCGATCGTTCGACGCCTGTGCGCGACAGCATCATTGCCAAGCCAGCCGATCGTGCAGCCTCTATGCCTGGCACCGATATGTCGTCTGCGGAAACCATGCAGTCAATCGTCCCGATGGGTGAAGTTCAGACCATGCCGATGGAGATTGTGCCAGCGCCTCAAACGGGACCTGAGTTCACACCTGGCTTGATGGCACCAGCCAACGAAACGCCTGTGGTGCCACCACCACAACCATCGCAGGCAACCATGCTTGTGCCTATGACGCCCATGGCGCCCATGAATCCCATGATGGCCCCGGTGGTCGCTCCAGTGATGATGCCCATGAGTCCCGTGGCTCCGGTTCCTGGCGGACAGCCTCTGGGCGCCGTCGGTGGATCGCTGCGCGGTACTGTGGCACCTGCGGCCTTTAATCAAACACTCAATCGACCGGTCTTTACGATGCCCGTTCCTGGATCAGGCGGCAGACCAAATAGCAGATCGATGAGCGGACCAGCCAGTGTGGCGCCAGCCAGTTTTGCTACGCCACCAAGTCCATCGGGCCAGCGTCCGCAGGCAGTTCCAGTGCCCATCAGCACAGGCAATCTCTGGGGCCGTTGATCCGGCGGGGTGTCCTGCCAACATCAGCCGCATGGCGTTAGCCGGCGTTAGCCACGGTTTAGTGCCACCGCCAACATTAGCCGCATGGCGTTAGCCACGGTTTTCTGCCACCACTGCTAAGTGGTGTATTTCGCCTCGAACTGCGTCCACCGTCTGGCGACGGTGGCTACACACTAAAGCGTGTGGCTGAATCCGAGAGCCTTCAATTCTGCTTCCAGGCTCTCGGCGGCAAAGGCCAGCAGGACTTCGCTATGCATAGGGCTGTACATAATGGCCCCTTCGATCACGTGGCCCAGAATCTCACTCCATTTTTGAGTGCCATGCATCTGCATAAGCGAAAGAAAGGCCGACGGCCAACACCAACCGAAGAAGCCACCGGCCTCACACAAACCTGGCACCCCATCAGCACCTACGGCCATGAGGGCTGCGTCCAAGTCGGTATTAAACTCGCTGATGAAAACCATGATTGCATCATGGCTGCATAGACGCATCGCTACGCTTTGCACCGTCGGTGTTTCCCAATCCTGATGAGACATACTGATCGGGAAATGCGTCAGTGCCCCGGGATACTCTGGATAGAGTGGTACGATGTTGGACAGCATTGGCGGCGCTGTGCGGATCTTCGCAAAGTGCGTTACGATGCGCAAGGTTCTCTTGGACTGTAGTGCATCGATTACGATTCGCAGGTTATACAGTTTTTGAAAATCACCCACGCGTTCGAATAGCCGAAATCGTCGCTTGTCCCCTGAGGCCGCCATTTCAGGCCCATAAAACGACGAACTAGTATCGATAATCGGACTACTATTGGCTCGCTCAGCATATTGAGCAGCCCGCGCGTTGGTCGCAGGTGGTACCACGTCTCCGAAGGCGTCAATGCTTACCGAGTCAATGGGAGAACTTCCGCGCGAGGGATAAACTGGAGAGGCATCATTGAGCATCTGGCGACCTGACGGCCCAGGTGAACTCAGCGGACCCAGTGGATTCGGCGGCGCGACTGGTGGCACGGGCGCCGGCGCTTTGGGTGAAAATGTCGGGGCGGCTGGTGGAAACGGTGATGGAAACGTGGAGGGTGCTGCGGGTGGTTTGTGCGCGGCTGAATCACGGCTTGGCCCCTTGGAAACAGAGGGGGCCGGGGCAGACATGGGGGCGCCTGATAGAGATCCCGGTGCGATAGGAGTTGCGGCCACTGGCCTGGCCACAACTGGCGATGATGCACCTGGTGCAGACCATCCTTGTGCCGATACAACTTGTGCCGATACAACCTGTGCCGATACAACTGGCCCAGACCTCAGTGGGCCGGACGTAATCGGAGGTGCCGCTAATGGTACCGGCGATGCGGGGGGCCCGATATTGGGCGGGGCATTGGGCGGCACTGCACTGGAGTGACCATGATTATTGGACTGTGGTAGTGGTGGCATCGGCGCGGGGTTGGGATCCGCGGAGCCGTATGTGGGAGCCGCGCTGCGCGCCTCTGACGCAGATACAAATGCTGGATTGACGGACCGCGCGTGAGGAGCATCGTGCGAAAAATCGTCCACCATGTGCGGCCGCCGTTCTAAGACCATCGGGGCAGGCTGCATCTTAGGCGGTTCAGGGACATGCGGCTCCTGGGGTGGCAGGGAAGACTTGACTGCTTTTGAAGCCGAAATTGCACCTTGATTGTGCGATTCCTGAACGGGCAACGGGCTGGGATGAGACTGCGCAACCTCCGCCGCATACTCAAGTTCCACGCCCATGATCGTCTTGCCCGCTCGCAAACGGTCGCCATGTTTTAACGGCGACGTAGATACTTGAGCGTTATTAAGCCACGTTTTGTTGGTGCTACGCAGATCGCGTACTTCCGCTCGATCCCCAAAATTCGCCACTTCAAAGTGAATGGAGGACATATGGTCGTCGTCAAAATGGTTTTCAGCGGCAGCGGAACGG
>JADLDX010000819.1 GCA_020846515.1 Pirellulaceae bacterium | reverse complement strand
CATCTGCGGATTCAGATAGGGTTCAACCGCACCTTTGAAATCACCCGCGCGGACCACCGACGCCTGTACGCCAATCAAGTCCATGGCGTCGCGATAAAACATCGATTGCATGCCGACGCTGGGCATATCCACGCCACCGAAATCCGCCAGCACAATTTCATGACAAGTGACGGCGATGGCCAGTTGAACATTGCTGGGATTCTCAAGCCAGGCAATCATTTGCTTGCCACTGGTTTTCAACTTCTCCAGATGTCGAGTGATTTCATCCAGTTGAGCTGGATTGAAGGACAGCCCTGCATCGGAAAGATCAAAGACCACATGGGACACTTGGGCGTCTCGGCCCAGGTTATCCAAATAGTCGCACAGCTTGTAAAAGGACTTCTGCTTGAGTGACTCTCCACCCATCAGCAGACTGGCAGGGTCCAGACCCAAAGGAGTTACTAGATCAACATATTGTCCAGACAGCTCGATCAAGCGGATCGTCGGCGCTGCGACAGCTTTGGCCGCAGCCTTGTCGGTCGACTTCTCTGTCCGTTTATCTGATGGCTTTTGAGCGGGCTTACTTGCGACCGGGTCGGGCGAAGGTGCTGGAGCGTCTGCAGGTCGAGCGGCTTGGTCTTGGCTCCAAGCGGGGGTGGTGGTTGGCGAGACATGCCAAGTTATCCAAGTGACGCACAACACCAAACCTACCCAATTACCACTGCGCATGGCGGCGACTCCCTAACGAACCCACGATTGACTGATGCCTTTCCACCATTATAGACAGCTTAGCCGTGCGAACTAACCCTCCTGCTGCGTAGCAGCGGGAGGGTCGACTGGCGTCAGCTCAGTCGGGGAGGGTGCCTCCCGTGCTAACCAAAGCCAGAAGCATTTCGCTGCTGACTCGTCTGTGCGGCGCACGCACCCTCCCCGAAACAACAGGCTGCAGTAGCGCATGATTTTTCGAACCTCCCAAAGGGAGGGTTAGTTCTGCGGCTGGGCAGCTGTGGGAACTAACCGCGCGCCCTTGTCAAGCGCATACAATAGATACAGCAGGACTGAGTCCGGCGGACCAGGTCGCCGACATTAGGCGAAACTACGCCATACTGATTTTTAAAAACGGAAAAAATGTGGCGATAATGCGCCAGAGTGCACCAGAAGCAGGTGACTTAGGGGCATACGAGTCACTATAGTTAATGATAGCAGGTCGGGATCCATGCTAGCACTGGACTCAGGACAAGTGTTTATTTCTAGTCTCGGCGGAACTAGGATTGCTCTTCGAGATTTACCTAGAAAGATTCCGATACCAATTGTGTTGTGTATTCCCATTCGTTCTTTTGCAGGGTTGCAAGGATGAGGCCGGACGCCAGTTATCACCCATTCTCTAAAGAGATTTGGCAGGCGGTTACCAACCAAGCGCGCGGCGCGTTGGTCCGTAAGGAATATTGCCCCGAGCAGTCACGGGTAGAATCCGTGCGCTGTGTGCATTTGAATCATGAGACAGAGATGTCTTTTGGTCGCCAGGTTTGGTTCTTCGAAGCCATAGGTATTGATCCCGTTGGTCGGCAGCATCGACTCTATGGAGCACTAGAGTTTTCGGTTCAGTTCGGATTGCTCGAACCGTGCCGCGCTGCCTTGATGGATGACCCTGCGCATCGCCAGAGATTCCTGCATGGTCTAATCGAACCGATATCGCCTGACCCGTGGAGCGCTCCTTCCACCCGCATTTGGGTACGGATTACTTGCGCGTCAGTGGCGATCATTACGTCGATTTGGGCCTTGGCACTGGGCGCTTGCATTCTCGATAGCTGGTGATTTCGCACTGCTAGCGTTTCAAGAATCGACTACTTAGCCACGAATCTCACGAATTTTCACGAATCAAATCCGCAACATCTTATTCGTGAGGATTCGTACTATTCGTGGTTATGCCATCGCTGGCATCCGCCGGTTTGGATCGCACCTCGGGCACTCTTGCCCGAGTTCCAATTGAGATGACGGACAAGAGCGCCTATCTTACGTTCTTCGCCGACGCCGATTCCGCCAGCGGGTGACTAGAGATTGAGCAGCATCCGGCCTAAGTCCGCATGATTCAGACTGCGTAACTCAGGGCGCCTAATTTAGACCGACCATGAGATCAGCTGCAAAACGGCATAGATTACCAGCATAAAGCTAGTGATCCAGACGGCCGTTTTGCGCGTTTGCTCAAGAATTAAATGCTTGCTTTCGTGACGGGTGGCACCCACCACGCAGGATACTGCTACCAGCAATGGCAAATACAGTAGCAGGTATTCCAAGGACATTGTAATGGTCATAGCAAGCATTCCGTTGGTTAATCAATGGGATCGAAGTAACTTCTAGGCCGACAGTTCTTTGCGAACCTTGAGCAGTAGCTTTTTCGTGGCGCGGATACCTTCGTATTCGTCTTGTTTGCCTTCGTATTCGATACCGACGTGGCCTTTATAGCCTGCAGCCACGACGATTTTCATCATTTTGGCGTAATCGATCTTCGTCTCGTTTCCGCTGGCATCGAACTCATAGCTCTTGGCGCTTACGGCTTTGGCTTTGCCCATCAGGTCGGTGACACCTTGGTAACGGTCGTACTCGTAGAAATTGCCGAAGTCTGGCAGGGTGCCGCAGTTATCCAGGCCCACGGCGGCGATCGTCTCCGACAGCCACTTGCCGTTGGAGCTCAGCCCGCCATGGTTTTCGACGATCACATTGATCTGACGGTCTGCGGCAAATTGGCTTAGTCGTCGAAGTCCATCGCTCGCCAGCTTCTTGGCTTCTTCGTACTCTTTGATGGGAGATTGAGCGTTCACGCGTATTGAGTGACAGCCCAGGGTCTTGGCTGCTTCCACCCACTTGTAGTGGTTTTCCACGGCCTTGGTGCGTTTGGCTTCGTCGGAATCGCCCAGAGCGCCTTCGCCGTCGATCATAATCAAAATGGCGCGAACCTTATGCTCTTCATGGCGACTCTTTAGTTCTTCCAAGTAGGCTTTGTCTTCAGCTTTGTCTTTGAAGAACTGGTTCACGTATTCGATGGCGTTGATATTGAACTCAGTCTTGGCCGTCTTGGCAAAGTCCCGGTTATCCAGTTTGCCTGCGAAGAGGGTCTTATGCAGCGACCATTGGGCCAGCGAAATCTTGTATAGCGGTGGCTTCTTTTTGTCGGCGTTGTCTGATTTCGCTGCTTTAGCCTGTGCCTGAGCATCTTGAGACCAGCCAGGTGTGGCCAAAGCCGCACCGGTCAGGGCGGCCGCAGATAGCTTCAGAAAGTTTCGGCGCTCGAAGGCACTGTTCATGGTCGGACTCTTTGCAAAGGTGGATTCTGGGGAGAGACTGTCAAGGAAATTCAGTCATGCGGATCATATAGCCAGCGGTTCTCTTATTTCCCTCGTGCCGGCCCTGCAACGTCAGCGGCCGCGCTAGTTGAAAACACGGGGTTCTGGTAGACTCCGTAGTCTGTAGGATAAGCACGTCGGCACGTCCGATTCGGGATTAAGGCACTAAAAATTCGAAGTAAAACCCAGCGGAGGTTCAAGGACCTGTTAGCACCAACCCAGCCAGAACAGGCGCCGTAGGATTGTACCCCCAAAACAACCGTAACCTTGACGGAAGGTTGCCAGCAAATTTTCCTGGGATACGAGACAATTTACGGATCAAGAATCGAAAGCTGTGTATTGGAACGTTGGATGATTAGGGTCTACGAAGGCGAAGAAAACGCCCATGGTTATGTGGGAGACTGTCAATCCTGTTTACCATGAATGTGCCTTAATCTCGAATCGGCCGTGTCGACGTGCTTGCATGGATTCGAGTGAATCGGCTGGACAATTGTGTTTGTGAATATCGGGAGCATTTATGGCGCAATTGGGCGTCAACATCGATCACGTAGCGACCATTCGTCAAGCTCGGCGGACTTATGAGCCCGATCCTGTCCTGGCGGCTGGCTTGGCCGAGCAGGCTGGGGCCGATCTAATCACGGTGCACTTGCGCGAGGACCGCCGCCATATTCAAGACCGGGATTTGAGACTGCTGCGTGAAACCGTAGCGACTCGCCTGACTTTGGAGTTGGCTTGTGACTCTGAAGTGGTGGATATTGCATGTCAAGTCAAACCGCATCAAGCCACCCTGGTGCCCGAGCGCCGCGAAGAGGTCACGACCGAGGGCGGCCTGGACGTGGTGGCAGATCCGGAGCGAGTCAAGCGGGCAGTCGAGCAGCTTCGGCAATGCGGAATAGAAGTCAGCCTGTTCATTGATCCGGACCAACGACAAATTGAAGCGTCCCGCGCCATCGGCGTCACTATGATCGAACTGCACACAGGCAGCTATGCTTTGGCGCGTGGTCGTGCTCAGCAGGACGAACTAGCACGTTTGATTGAGGCCGGAAAGCTATGCTGCGAGGCCGGTATGCAGTTACACGCCGGTCATGGACTGAACTATCACAATGTGGGCGCAGTGGCCGCCATCGATCATATGGACGAGCTAAACATTGGTCACAGCATCATAGCCCGCGCCGTGTTTGTGGGTATATCGCAAGCTGTGGCGGATATGAAACGACTGATAGTCGAAGCAACAAGTTTTTCTACAAGGGTTGAACGTTAAGTGATGAGTACGCGAAAAGGTTCTGATTATCGAGGTTTGTCTGTAGCCATTGTGACTCCGCTGCGCGACGGTCGATTGGATTTGGCCCGGCTGCGTGAACAAGTGGAGTTTCAGATTGCTGCCGGCACGCGCTGCCTGGTACCGGTGGGTACAACTGGAGAATCTCCGACACTGTCCCATGAAGAGCACGAACGAGTCATTAGCGACGTCGTGCAAATCGCGGCTGGACGCGTTAAGGTGATGGCAGGTACAGGCAGTAATAGTACAGCAGAAGCGTTGCGATTGACGCGCTGGGCTGAGAAGGAAGGCGCCGACGCATCGTTGCAAGTGGCCCCGTATTACAACAAGCCCACTCAAGAAGGCTTCTATCAGCACTTCAAAGCGGTAGCGGAAGATGTTGGTTTGCCCATTTGTGTCTATAACATTCCTGGACGCACCGGCAAGAACATCGAACCCGAGACCATTGCGCGCCTGGCTGAGATCCCGAATATCACCATGCTCAAAGAAGCCACCGGTTCGCTCGATCAA
Organism: Pirellulaceae bacterium; assembly: GCA_020846515.1. GTDB lineage: Bacteria > Planctomycetota > Planctomycetia > Pirellulales > Pirellulaceae > Aureliella. Next base: position 12,178 of record JADLDX010000819.1, on the reverse strand, counting down.
TGTTCCCAGATCCTCAATATCACCAACCTCACTGTCCTCAGCGGCGATGACAGTTTGACATTACCGATGATGAGTGTTGGAGCCGAAGGAGTTATCTCCGTGGCTGGTAACATCGTTCCTGGAGACATCATCGCTATGGTCAACGCGGCGGCAGCCGGTGATTACAACCAGGCGCGCACACTGCATCACAAGCTGTTTCCACTGTGCCGCGATATGCTCGGGCTGGCCACCAATCCCATCCCTGTCAAAGCCGCCATGGCCATGCTCGGTCGAGACACTGGCGAGTTGAGATTGCCGATGACGCCCTTGGATGCGGCACAGCAATCCGCGCTGCGCGCGACGCTTGAAAAATACGGTTTATCACTGCACTAAACGCACCGTTCCGCTATCGTCGATCTTTAGTCGGGTAAACCGGACGCTAGCGCACTTGCGGCTGATTAGCCGTAGGGCGCTAGCCCACGGTTCTCAGCCCACGGTTCTCAGCCCAAATGAAGACCGACGCCTAATACGGCAGTGATCAGTCGTGGTGACCCCCAATTGAAATTGCCGAGGTACAGATGGACAAGCTCGAGTTTGATTATCTGGGCCCTTACAAGATTGAGGGAGTGCTTGGACGCGGCGGGATGGGCACGGTTTACAAAGGTGTGCATTCCAAGTCGGGTGAGCAGGTGGCCGTCAAGGTGATTACGCCAGGCGTGGCGAATCAAATGCGCTTTCGTCGGCGTTTCGCCGCAGAAGTGGAAACACTCAAACGCTTGCTGCATCCGAACATTGTGCGACTGGTAGGCTTCGGCGAAGAGCAGGGGCTGCTGTTTTATTCGATGGAGTACGTCGTTGGCCATTCGTTGCTGGAGCACTTGCGACAGTTCCATAGGTTGGATTGGATGGAAGTCATCCAAGTGGGAATCGAAGTCTCCTCAGCACTCAAACATGCCCATGACCAAGGTATCATCCACCGCGATCTAAAGCCTGCCAACCTGCTGTTGACTAAAGACGGGCACGTCAAGTTGACCGATTTTGGAATTGCCAAGCTGTTCGGGTCCACGGAGATGACGGCTGTGGGGAGCGTGCTGGGGACAGCAGATTTTATGCCTCCCGAGCAGGCTGAAGGCAAAAGCGCCACCGTGCGCAGCGACCTCTATAGTCTCGGAAGTGTTCTGTATGCGTTGTTGGTCGGTCGCGCCCCTTTCGCTGGAAAAAGTGTGCCCGAAGTTCTTTACGCGGTTCGATACACTCAAGCGCCCGACTCTACGTTTGCTGCTCCCGATGCGCCCCCCGAACTGCATGCGCTGATCTCTGAATTGCTGGAGAAAGATCCGCTGAAGCGACCACCGACCGCCTTGGTCGTCGGTAATCGTCTTAAATCGATGCAACAAGGTGTTGCCAAGTTAGAGTCCGATCGCGCGCGCACGCAAATCGCTCCAGTCGAACCTTTAAATGACCGAGCCATTGGCAAAGAGTTGACGTCGATCGATCTGAATGACGAACACGATGATGATTTGCGGGCCACCGGTCACTCGGTAACGCAAGAGCGCCCGACGGCCATCGCCTCCGAATCGTTGATGGAAAGATTGGGCCAACAGCCTATCGGTTTGAACAACAAGCGCGATCCCAATTCTGGCCTATCGGTAGAGATCGCTGGTGCTGTCGATTCGTATGACGATGCGTTACCATCGACCGATCAGGCACTGCCATCCAAGGCGACTCATTACACGCAAGTCAGCGACGCCGATGCTAAAAAATTCACCTTGGGCAGTACTGCTCCCGAACCAGTCCATGGCTTTGATTGGACTTACTATGGTTCGATCGCGGCCATGGTAGTTTTGTTGATTGCGGCCGTGCTTGGAATGTTTTATCTTTTGCAACCCGCAACAGCCGACCAACTGCATGCCACGATCGTTGCCGCTGTTGAATCGGGTGATGATTCCCAATTGTCCGATTCGGCCGAAACGTTAGAAGAGTTTGTCGAGCGCTTTCCAAATGATCCTCGAAGTGAAGAGGTTCGTCAGTTGATAAACGAGGTCGCACTTTTGCGAGCGACTCGTATGTTACAGCGGCAAGCTCGCAATGGACTTCAGAACATGTCGGCTGTCGAGCAAGGCTTTTTGGCATGCGTCGAAGCCTTGGGACGTGATCAGGCGGACGGCCAAAAGAAATTTAATGCCTTTTTGGCTGTGTATGATTCCGCCAGCACCCTCTCTACCCGAGACAAACGACTTGTTGAGTTGGCGCGCTACGCAACCAAGAGTATGGTGCCCACGCGAACCGCCACCCTACCCACTGCAGCCTCGGAATTGGAAAAGGTCATTCGATCGGCCGAAGCCAGCCTGCCGCCGGCGCAGCTGCCCAACTTCTATCGCAGCCTTGTGGAAGTCTACGGCGACAAACCCTGGGCTCAAGACTCGCTAAATCGCATTCGCGGTCTCATCAGCGAGTCAAAGTAACGCTTAATTGGACTGCACCACATTGGATCAGCCGCAGGTCGTTAGCCCCGGTTTCATCACCTTTGAATCATGCGCTGGGCGTTTGCCGCGGTTTTTTCAGCGAAAACCGTGGCTAACGCCAATGCGGCTGATGTTCAAGTGAATTCGATTTAAAGTGGCGCTGTCCAATTAATCCAATTCCAGTATCGCCCAATAATCGGCCGACGCGTTGAATCGTTCAGCATGTGTCGCGGCCTGCACGCGAGACTCGGGGAATGGGTTCACAAATTGTGCCGTATCTCCAAAGCTGACGCCTAAGCCGCGGGCGGCCACCACGGCTGAACCAAATGGATCGACGGTGGAGATGCTATCGATGGCTTGCCGGATCGGGATACTATTGATCTCAGGCGGATCATAACAAACCATCTCACCGAAGCGACGTTCTTCGATTAAACGCACGGCATGAACGCCATACTGTGTAGCCAACATGCGATCGAAATAGGTGGGTGAACCACCGCGTTGCAAATGACCCAAGACCACGCAACGCGTTTCCGTATTGAGCCGCTTCTGAATTTCGTCGGCCACAACCTGGCCGATGCCCCCCAATCTTATTTGGCGATCCTTCTGGGCGCCATCCAGTGTGACTACGCCACCGCCAGGCGGATGCGCCCCTTCAGCCACCACGATCAACGTGAAACGTTTGCCCATCTGTCGACGCTGCACGATTTTTGCGCAAACGTTTTCGTAGGTCCAATCAATCTCAGGAATGAGAATCACATCGCCGCCACCGGAAATGCCAGCGTGCAGTGCAATCCAGCCTGTGTGGCGTCCCATGACCTCCAGCACCATTATGCGTTCATGACTGGCCGCGGTCGTATGCAGTCGATCCAATGCATCGGCCGCACAAGCTACCGCGCTATCGAATCCAAAGCTGAAGGCGGTACACCGCAAGTCATTATCGATCGTCTTGGGGACGCCCACGACCGGAATACCGGCTTCAAACATGGCTTGAGCGATCGATAGCGACCCATCACCGCCGACACAGATCAATCCGTCAATCTCCAGTTCGGCGACATTCTTTCGCACGGATGCGAGCAGATCGACGTCGATTTCACGTTTCTCGTCCAATCCGACCTTGGCGGTGAATCGCCCTTTGTTGGTCGAACCCAAGATCGTGCCACCCTGGTTCAAGATGCCAAACGTGTTGGTCAGATCCAAAGGCATCGTCGCGACGGGGTCTACCAGCCCTTCGAAACCTTTGAGAAACCCGAGCACTTCGTAACCGAGATTGATTGCAGTTTTCACGCTGCCGCGTATGACGGCGTTTAGTCCTGGACAATCACCACCACCAGTAAGAATGCCAATTCTTCGCCGCTTGTCGGGTTCCATCATCAAATCATCTCTTTGCGTGTATCACGTCAGAGCCGAGCTCGTAGCCACCGTCGCCAGACGGTGTACATCGTAGCCACCCGGTGGACTGGTAACCACCTGTCGCCAGACGGTGGACCCCGTAGCCACCGTCGCCAGACGGTGGACTCAGTCGCCAGACGGTGGACTCGTCTGGAGGCGCCATCCACCGCTTGGCAGCGGTGGCTACGCTTAGACGACCGATGGCGCTTTAGGGCTGTACTTGCTTTCCATGCGTTCGAGACATTTGGCGATTTGTCGAACGGCTTGGCGTAAACGATTCTCGTTTTCGACCAAGGCCATGCGGAGGTAACCCTCACCGGCAGGACCGAAGCCGCTGCCTGGGCTGACCGCGACATCACCTTCTTCCAACAACATCATGGCGAAGTCGAGTGTGCTCATGCGTTGACGCCATTTTTCGGGCACACGGCCCCAGACGAACATACCTGCTCGCGGTGGAGTAGCTTCCCAACCGATTCGATGTAAGCCTTCCACCAAGACGTCTCGACGACCTTGATAGATCATGGATTGGCGTTCGACTGCGGCTTCCGTGTCGCGTAGCGCAACTATGGCGGCGATTTGAATCGCTTGGAACATTCCATAGTCGTAATATCCCTTGATGGTAGCCAGACCTCGAATCATGTCGGCGTTTCCGGCGCAGAAACCGATCCGCCAACCGGCCATGTTGTAGCCCTTGCTCATCGTCGTGAACTCAACGCCCACATCCATGGCACCTTCGGCTGCCAGGAAGCTGGGTGGTTGATAGCCGTCGAAGGCCACGTCGGAGTAGGCAAAGTCGCTGATGACCATAAATCCGTAGCGTTTTGCGAGTTTGACGACTTCGGGGAAGAAGTCGGGTTCAACGGTAATCGTCGATGGGTTGTGCGGATAGTTGATAATCAGCAGTTTAGGCCGCGGATAAAAGTGCTGGCATGTGTAGGCAATATTCGATAGAAACTTTTCGCTATCGGCCACTTCCAAAGCCACTACGTTGCCAGCGGCCAGTACTACGCCATACATGTGAACGGGAAAGAAGGGCGCTGGGATCATGGCCGTGTCGCCAGGGCCCATCAAGGCCAGGCACATATGGCTAAACCCTTCTTTACTGCCAAGGCAAACAATCGCCTGACTTTCAGGGTCAATGCGTACGCCATATTTGCGAAAATATTTATGCGCCAGTTCGCGCCGCAGGTTCAGCAACCCATTGGACTTGCTGTATCCATGATTGCGGACATCATCGGCCGCTTCGCACAGTTTTTCAATGATCATCTTTTCGGGCGGATCCGACGGATTGCCCATCCCCAAGTCGATCACGTCATGTCCGGCGCGACGCTTTTGATAGAGCGTGTTATTGATCCGACCAAACAAGTAGGGCGGCAGACGCTGGACGCGGTCGGCATACTCGACTCGAAACGGCGCCTCGACAGGTTCGGATGAAGGGTTTGAACTGGCTCCGTTGTTTTGATGATTGTTCGCTGTCATCGCCCGACCTTGAATGAACGTTGTCTAAAAATACCTGAGCGCCCAATAGGTGCCTGCCAATAGGAGCCTTATGGTGCCAAAATCTTTACCTGGACAGTGCTACTTCGGATCATGTTGGCATTTGGCATTGCGAGCTTAAGCCCCGGTTATACGAGACCCCGGGACTTGGCCCCAGAACTTCGCCAACAGGCCCCAGGGCTTCCCCGTTAAGCCATCTGCCTCAACACCTAAACTTAGTATCCCATGTTTTGGAAAACTCTGCGAGCCCAACCGAAATGCTTACCTGTGCAGGCTATCTAAGACCCGCAGAATACTATCTAGCTCAACCACGCTGGGCTGGCGAATCACTTTTAGAGGACTCCAGGTTGGTAAAAGTTCGCGCGGGAGGACAACTCGCGGCTCGTCCACCAGTCCGGCCGTCCAGGCGAGAAACCCCCAAAGTTGTTCGGGGCTGTAGCCGGCTTCGCGAAACCACGCGACGCGCGTGTCCCCGTGTCGTTTGGCCAATCGACGGCCGTCTGCACCAATCATCAGCGGCACATGCATGTAGGCGGGGACCGGCCAACCAAGCGCGTCGAGCAGATCCAGTTGCCTGAAGGTGCTCGGGATCAAGTCTTGCCCGCGGACCACTTCGCTGACCCCCATTTCGTAATCGTCTACGACCACGGCCAGTTGGTACGCTGGCGTACCGTCCCCTTTGGCTACGATGAAATCTCCTACTGCGGTGGCCACCACCGCTGATTGCTCCCCGGCGATGGCATCCAGCCAACTGCGGCGCTGATGCGAGGCTCGGAATCGCCAGGCAAAACTCTGCGGGTCCATGTCGGTGGCCGACCGTGCGCTGCGCTGGCGACATCGTCCCGGATAAATGGGGCCGTCCGTGGCTTCATGTGGCGCGCTGGCGGCCGCGGCAATCTCACTGCGTGAACAATCGCATGGATAAACCAGCTCGGATTGCTTAAGAAATTCTAATGCCAACTGATAACGTGGCAGCCGTTCTGTTTGGACATAAGGCGCATGGGACCCACCGATATCCGGTCCTTCATCCCAGTCCAGATTCAGCCAAGCCAGGTCGTCCAGCGTAGCCTTCCGGGCCCACGGCTTGACGCGAGGTGAATCGATGTCCTCGATGCGCAATATCAGCCTGCCGCCACGCTGTCGATTTGATAACCAAGCCAAAAGAAAGCTACGCGCATTGCCCAAATGCAAGGCTCCGGTGGGCGAAGGAGCTAGCCGACCAGTCAAGTGCGGGATGGCCATCGACATCAATTGATCCAATCACGAAGTCAGCGCAAAGCATGCGAGCAGAAGTAATTCAGGCCAAAAGGCGCTCAGTATTCGCCTGTTGGCGGATCTACGTATGTGCGGATCTACGGATCTGCCAATTTTTCGGATCTGCGGTTTCAAGGTCGATCCTTTGGCTCCGTTGCATGCTCACCTGTTTTAACCGAGGGTTTGCGGCTTCTTTTTTACCGGCTTGATGCGACCTGACTCTTCATCATCCACCGCCTGCTTGATGTATTCCACGTAGCGGTTCATCGAATGATCGGCGAGATAGTCAAATTCCCATTTCCGCAAGGCAACCAGCAAACCATGCATGCGATCGCGAAACCTGCGCCAGGGCATGTACTTGCGCAGTCGTCCATAGGCATTCAGATACATTTCGTGCCCACCATGTCGATAGCCCATCCAGGCTGGTGGCACGCGGGTGACCACATCGTTGTTGTTAACCCAACGATAATGATGGATCTTCACATAGTTGATATAGCGACGGCAGCCTACCCGCGGACTGCCAAAAGTAAACAGTCCTTGCGGATTAGATGGGATAGCCGAAATCTTGCAGCGTCCAGCGCAAATCGTGGCCATGGCGCCGCCGAGCGAATGGCCCGTGAACCAGAGAGTGTTTTCGTTGTCTTTAAGCGCCGTCTCTAGTTTGGGCCACAGATCGTCGACCTCCTTTTTAAAACCGCGATGAACGCGTCCTACCGACTCCGCGATAACGCTGATGGCATCGACATCGGCTTTCAGATCGTTCCACTCATGTGGTTCGGTGCCACGGCACGCCACGATCGTGTCGTGTCTGTGCTTGAAGATGTAAGCTTGCGCTCCGTCGTTTTCGTAGTACTGTGCCTCTTCAAAGCCAACTGCCGCCACGGCTTGCCGGACGACATCGTCGCGAAAATAGGCTAACCGCGCGATTTCAGCGAATAACAGAGACTGCCGCAGCAGACTCAGGTCGTCAATGGGATGAGTAAGCGGATCGGAGAGAAGCCGAATCGCTTCCTGGACGACTTCAGCGGTGGACATAAAACTTCCTCACAGGCTGCAGAACGCATCACATCAGTAACTCGGGATTACACGACAATTCGGTAGAACATTCGGCACACGCTCAATTGTGGGTGATGCACCATCGGCTACAATCTAGCAGAACCGATCCAAGATTGTGAACGCATTACTGGTTTTGCTGCCTGCCGCTGGCTTTGGCGGAATAGGTGAATTTTCACGGGCCAAGGATGCAACAGCGTCGAGCCGTGCTCTCCGTCAAAAAGGCCGCTTCGGCCACACTGACACTGGCTGAGGTCATCAGTCAAGTGGCCGATCAGCCATCGATTGCATCGGCCATCGAAGGATTGGAACGCGAACGTGTCGTGACTCTGGAGGGTATTTGGCCCGGAGCACTCGCTCCCGTGTTGGCCGCCTGGATCCAACGACATCAGCAACCGCTACTGGTCTTGTGTGCCCACGTCGCCGAAGCCGAATCTCTGGCGGCCGAACTGGGCGAACTCTCTTCGATCCCAGTTCCAACAGACGAGGTATCTTCCGGCGGTTTATCACCTACTGCGGTCACAACCCGTATCGAAGTTCTGCCGCCGGGTAGTGAAGATCACGAATTCGAATCGCTGCAGCACCAGGAAACCGCCCAACGACTGCATGTTCTCAGTTGGTTGTACCAACTGACCCATGCCCAACCTGCTGCTGGTTCCAGTGCGGCTGCTGGATCAAGTGCTGCAACGAGGCCCGATGCATCAGGCAGGGGTGCGCCAGTGGTTGTGCCTGTGGTCGTCACGACTCTGCCAGCCTTGCTGCAGAGTGTGCCTAGCCCAGCGTCGCTGGAAGGCGACAAACGCGTACTGATCTCTGGCAAGCGGGTGGATTTGGATGACTTGCGTAAGTGGCTGATTCAAGCCGGTTATCATGCGACTAGTTCTGTGCAGTTGCCTGGCGAGTTCGCGATCCGCGGTGGTATCTTCGATATCTACCCGCCCGATGAACCGATGCCGGTACGCGTCGAGCTGTTTGATGATGAAGTGGAGTCCTTGCGTACGTTTGATATCGCAAGCCAGCGCAGTATCGAACCGCGCGATCGACTGCAATTGATCGCCGTGCAGGGATCGATCGCTCAAGATGGTTCGCCGTTGGACTATCTGCCTGAAGGCTGCAATGTCTTGGTCTATGAGCATGCCGCGGTTATGGCCGCGGGTACCGCTTTTTTGGCCCGCGTACCATTTCCCGAACGTTTCGTACAACCGGAAGCTATTTGGCAACGCATCGCCCAGCATCCTTTGATCTTAACGTCGCAACTGGCCGCAGAGGGCTATTTGGGTCAGCTCATTCGTTTACCGCTAGGCGATGTCCAACGCATTGGTGGTGATCTGGAGCGATTGTGCGCTGATATTGACCAACATGTGGGTAGTCGCCAGGTAATCGTCGTCGCCATGAATGACGGCGAGGCAGATCGCTTGCGTGAACTGTTGGCCGGCGCTGTGGCCACCAAGGAGCAGCGTTTGCATTTGCAAGTCAGTCAATTGCAAAATGGGTTTGAGATATTGCCCGATGGCCCGTTTGTGCTGACCGCAGGTCAAATGCTGCGCCGCAGTCATGTGCGCCGCGCAGCCAAACGCACGAAAAGTCGGCCGCTGGACAGTTTTCTCGACTTGCGAGCCGGTGATTTGGTCGTGCATTTGTCGCACGGCATTGGCATTTATCGCGGCATGACGCTGCTGAACAAACATGGCCAGACATTCGAGCATCTTGAGATTGAATTTGATGAAGGCACAAAACTTTACGTGCCCACATCGAAGATTGAATTAGTCCAGCGCTATGTCGGTGGTACCAAGAGCCGACCGAAGCTGGCCAAGATTGGCAGCCAGGCTTGGGTCAAGCAGAAAAAGGCCGCGCAAGAGGCCGTCACCGACATGGCCGTCGAACTACTGGAACTGCAAGCGCAACGTCGCAGTCAACCTGGTATTGCTTTTGCCGGCGACAGCATTTGGCAGAGCCAGTTTGACGCTTCGTTCCCGTATGTCGAGACGCCCGATCAACACTCCGCGATTGAAGCCGTCAAGCGTGACATGACCATCACGCGACCGATGGATCGATTGATCTGTGGTGACGTAGGCTTTGGTAAGACTGAAGTCGCCATGCGGGGCGCCTTCAAAGCGGTTGACTGCGGCTACCAAGTGGCTGTGCTGGTGCCGACGACCGTTCTGGCTGAACAACACTACAAAACGTTCACCGGTCGACTGGCCGAATTTCCGTTCGATATCGGCAAGCTCAGTCGTTTTGCCACCAAAAAACACCAAAAGGAAACTGTCGAAGGACTGGCTACAGGCAAGATCGACATCGTGATCGGTACGCATCGCCTGGCTTCGAAGGATGTCAAATTCTACAACTTGGGTTTGCTGATCATCGACGAAGAGCAACGCTTTGGTGTCGAGATGAAGGAACGGCTCAAGCACATTCGCAATAACGTCGATGTGCTCACGCTTTCGGCCACACCGATTCCGAGAACTTTGCACATGTCTCTGATCGGCGTGCGTGACATTTCCAACCTGGAAACGCCCCCAGAAGATCGGTTGAGTGTTGAAACGCGTGTGATTCGGTTTTCCGATGCCGTGGTCCGCAATGCAATTCTTAGAGAACTCAATCGCGAGGGGCAAATTTACTTTGTCCACAACCGCATCCAGGATATTCATGAAGTCGAAGGTCGCTTACGACGCTTGGTGCCCGAAGCGCGGATTGCGGTAGGCCATGGGCAAATGGCCGAAGGCGAGTTGGAAAAGATCATGATCGAGTTCATTGAGCATCGCTACGACATTTTGTTGGCCACCACCATTATCGAAAGCGGCTTGGATATTCCCAACGCCAATACCATATTTATCGACGAAGCCAATCGATACGGACTGTCGGAACTGCATCAGTTGCGTGGCCGTGTCGGACGTTACAAGCATCAGGCTTACTGTTACCTGCTGGTCGATCGGCACAAACACTTATCACCCGATGCGGCCCGACGCCTGCATGCGATTGAAGAATACAGTCAGATTGGAGCCGGGTTCGGCATTGCCATGCGCGACTTGGAGATCCGTGGCGCCGGCAATTTATTGGGTACCCAGCAGAGCGGACACATTGCAGCGATCGGATACGAACTTTATTGCCAGTTGCTGGAAAACGCCGTTCGACAGTTGACCAATCAACCACCTAAGATGAGTTTGGATGTTGAAGTCGACTTGCCAATTGATGCCTATTTGCCAGTCGACTACGTACCGGACATGCGACACCGCATCGATATATATCGGCGGGTCAGTCGCCTGGCAGATGTGAATCAACTGGATGATATGCGAGCCGAACTGGCTGATCGCTTTGGTCAATTGCCCGATTCGGTGGAACGTATGCTGACGATTGCGGAATTAAAGATCGATGCCACGATCTGGGGTGTAAAATCAATTGCAACGGAAGAAAATTACCTCGTATTGACGTACACCAATCGGCAACGCATCGATCATTTGGCCAAGATGCATGATCGACGACTGCGTATTGTCGATAACCAGAAAGCCTATTGGGTCACCGAACCGCGAGCCAAGAAAATCGACTGGATCCAAGAAACCAAACGCGCCTTCCGCAGCGCTTGAAAAAGGGGTCAGGTCTATTTTTCAGTGCCGAGCACCATTCGTTCAGCCTCTTCTCTCGTCCAGGACTATCACGATGCAACCTCTAAAGCCCGATGACTTGTTGATTCGCAAGACTCCCGTCGAGCATGGACGTTGGTCCGAGCGTTCCGATCCAGCTAGTGGTGCGGCCAAACCTATCCGTTTGGAGCGGTTCCAAGAGCTGGAACAAACGCTACGCAATAATCCCGTCCAGTCGGATCCGTATATCGAGCTGGCCAGGATTTATTTGCACCAGGAGCGTTGGATCGATGCCAAACGAGTCTTGGATCGCGCGGCGGAATTGTTTTCTGGCGACGAGGAAGTGATGTACCTCCGCGAGGAATCCCAGTTGGCCAGATCACTGCAGTTGCTGGCGGCAGCCGAGGCAGAGTGTCGGCGCGTACCCAATGAAACATCTGAGAAAGAGCTGCAGCGAACGCGTCTGGATCTGAACGCCATGCGCGAAAAAGTTTGTCGGGCCCGCTTGGTCAGGCACCCAGACCAGTTGGAATTGACGATTCCATTGGCCGAAGCCCTCGAGGGGCTCGATCGCAGCGAAGAGGCGGTCGATTATTTGCGGCAAGCGGCCTTGGATCCGGACCTGCGTGCGCCGGCCAGTCTGAAACTTGGTGAGATTTTTGAGCGAACGGGCAGGGTGACCGACGCCCTGTCGTCTTACCGACGAGCCGCCCTGTTCCGGTTGCCTCCGCCTGCGCAGGCGGTTAAGCTGGCCGCATTGACCAAGGCCGCCGAACTTGCGTTGCAGCATCGCATGCTAGACTCAGCCGCGCGATATGTGGCCATGCTTCGCGAGATGGAGCCACAGAACCTGCGCTGGATTCAAATGGACGAGGAGATCGTGGCCCTGGAATCGTCGCTTATGCCTTAGAAACTCGAAATGGGGTCAGACCCCTTTTCTACGCTCACTTTGGAGAACAT
>JADLDX010000818.1 GCA_020846515.1 Pirellulaceae bacterium | reverse complement strand
TGAAGCACTCCGCTGCGAACTCGCCAGTGCGGCGCACTAACCCTCTTGCTGCGTAGCAGCGGGAGGGTCGCCTGGCGTCAGCTCAGGCGGGGAGGGGGCCCGCTTTGCTAACCAAAGCATGAGCCCCAAGTACCGTCGGCCTGGGTCACTTCCACTGGTCTGGCTTGGGCATAAAAGCGTCCATGGCTGCCAGGTCAGCACCGCGAACCGTAGCTGCGAATCGCAGCCCCATCTCCGCGACCTTATCGGCGGCCGCCAGCAACTGATCGCGATTGTTCAACTTTAGTTGGACACTCTTGAATGCGTTTAGCACTTCGTCCAACACTGGTTGACTGAGTTTCTCTTGCGCTGCTGCCAGCCGTTTAGCAGCTCGAGCTGCTCGACTGGCGCTGGTGACGCCATAGGTCTCTTTCACCGTCGCCTCGGCCGTGGCCCGCAAGCTGAACTCCAAGTCCGCGATCATGCCCGATACGAACATCAGTCGCATACGTTCGGTGGAACTAGGTTCGTTCTGCTTGCCATCGGTTCGCACAAAGTTGTGACGGACCTTGCCTTGCGACCAGGCCACGAGCTCAAAATTGAGGCTTCCGGCCACGTGTCCACCGACGTTGACTAATTTTTCATCGGGCACTGTGTGACAACGGTAGCAACTTTGGGCTACCAGGTAGACATTTTCTGGGTTACGCATACCAGCGGTAATACTGGTGACCAATCGTTGATACCGATGCTCCGCGGACTCCTGGTCCCGCTTGACGCCTGGACCACCATAATCATGATGGTGGTCGATCCAGCTTTTGGCCGCCCCGTGACAAGATTCACAGGAAACACCAGCGATAGGTTCAAGACCACCGGGTTGTTCCTGCATAGAATAATGGCATTTGATGCACGCCGAGTCGTGTTTGAAGGAACTGATACCCAACTTGTCAGCGATCTGCTGCGCTTGGGGTTTGCGATGCAACGTTAAAAACGTTTCGTGGTGTGGAGTCTGTTTCCAAACGTTGACCTCGGCGGCATGGCATTTCGCGCAAGCCTGCGATCCCACTACCAGTTCAGGGCGTAGTGGTAGGTCGATTTTGGTGTCGCGAGGATCGACCGATGTCGTAGTTGTTGCCCAACCAATTCCGGTCAGTATTCCTACCGCCACTATAATGGCGAATAATCGGTGGCGTTTGCCGCCTCGATGGACCGTGCGTTCGAGTACATTGTTAATCATGATGGTGCTTGAGCTGTCCTTTCCTTTTTGGTTCCCCGGACCCATTGGAAAGTTAGCTTAGAAACACGGACAGTTAATCAAAAAGTGTTGGCAAAACGGTTGTTTGCTTACTGAATATGCGAATTATGCAGGCAGCGGCAGGCTGTCCAGAGGTGTCCAGATGCTTGTGATGGGTTCGATGGAGTGGGCGAGTACGATTGAGCGTGGCGAGTTCTTTTGCCCTAAGTGTAATGCGACGAAGTCTTACCAGCGTAAAATCGCCAGGCCATTTCTGACTCTGTATTTTGTGCCGATCATACCCATTGGAGGTTTGCGCGAGTTTGTCATTTGCCGTGGCTGTCGCGATCGTTACGATCCGTCGGTCTTGGTGGGTAGCAACGGGATTGAGCGGGCCAGTGCGGCAGCCACCGCTGCCACCATGGCTTCGTTTGATATGGAGATTCTGCGCCTCATGGCGCTGATGATCGTTGAAGATGATTACGTCACCGAAGCCGAAATTCAAATGGCCATGCGCGTATATCAAGGCATGATGATGCAGGAATTGCCGCGGTCCGAACTGGAACGCGCGTGCCGCGAGGTTGTCGCACTCCGCATTAATGCCTCGCGTTATGTTGGTATCGCCGCTCAGGGTATGACGTACGATCAGAAACTCAAAGCAGTCCAAGCTATGTTCGCTGTGGCGGGGGCTGAAGGTCAAATCAGCCCTAAACGCCTGAAATCGCTCATGGACGCCCAGAAACAACTCGGGTTGGACGACGTGGCTTTCCAGTCAGCCGTCAAAGACGCCACAGCTTGGGTAGCCTAAACGTCTTTGAATCGGCCTATTGCAGAATCAACTTGTTGCAGAATCGGCGTGCCGTCCGGCCGTCGTCGGCATTACCCCATCAGCTCACGCGCACGTTGATAGCCAGGTGATGGACGACCGTATTCACTGGCCGTGACGCGAGCCAACGCGACCACTTGGTTCCAGCGATACGCCGGTCGAGTATTGGCGAATTCGGTTGTCACTGTGTGATAATACTTTTCGGCATGAAGTGCTCCGTCCTCGCTGGTGGCGAACTTCAACATCAGTTCAAAAGCAGGCAGGACCGGATGTCCTAACTCACCATAGCGCTGGATCAAGGCCGCGGCTAGGAACTGATCTTTTGCACATATCGCCGCTTCGGTTTCTTTGAGCAATTCAAGCGGCTTTTGCGTGCGGACTTGCTCGAGATGCTCTGCCAGCGGATAGGCTTGCACTTGCGATCGATCGCTTTGACCGCCAGTGTGAAACGCACCGACGATCAGGCTGGCAACGGCGTTTCTAGCGTCGCTAACACTCGCAATATTGCGCCAAGCGTTTGCGGCATCAGAGGCGTGGACGCCCACCGAGTCGCCGTGGCAACTGCCGACAGGTTTTTCGGCGTTCGACCATTTCTCGGGTCGACCTGGATCATGCAAGACCAGCCGATTGGCCGCGATCGATAAGGCTTCACCAACTGCGCTGTGGTCATAACCTTCGGCTAACGCTTGAGCGACCGCATCGGCCGCCTGATCGCGCGAGCCACGAAAGATGGTTTGCGCCAGTTCGTCGATCCAATGATCGTCGCCTTTTTTAGTGCCAGGCTTAAGTCCCAGCAGATGGTACTGGTCCAACAAGGCCGGTAGCACCGTTCGAATCGTTGATGGCGATCGATTGCCCGCGATCATCTGCTTTTCCGTATTGGCACAGTAGCGAATCGATTGTCGCAACAAACAATGCGCCCATTTCTCGCCCGTTAACTCGTAGGTATCCCACGCTCGCCATGCCAGCACGACGCGATGCACATCAACTTCGTCCTCAACCGCATACTGCAAATGATGAAACGCTTCACCAATCGGCCCGCCTTGCAGTGAGGCGAACGTCCGATCCGCGCGCTCGACATCGCCTGTGCGGGACACTTGGCGTAGATAATCTCCGGCCTGAGCCTCATTGGGAATCGCTTCGGGCGTCAGTGGCTGCAACAGTTCATGCTCGCGCCCGCCCAGTTCCTGAATCCGCTGTGCGTTGCGGTACAATACCTTCAGTACGGGCAAGGCTCGTAAATTGGTCGGCAGAGCCTGCGACATTTTATAGGCAGGCATCAGCGCCATGAACGTATGAAAACCGATATAGTCCTGGCCAGCAAAGGTTCGTGCATTGGCCAGCGCGCCGGCAGCCACCAGCGTCTTCAATTCGGTACCGCGTGCCAGGCGCTTGATTAGCTCGGCCGTCAACTCATCCGGTCCCGTCTCTTGCATCAAGCAAACCAGTGGCTCTAGCTCGCCGAAGTCGAGCGACTGATCGCTTTCTTGCGCCTGCAGGCACTGGATGCCCAACTCGCCAGCCAATCCGCTACCCAAACCGGCCAGCAACATGCCTTGGCCCACTTCACTAAAAAACCGCCTTCGTGAACGTTGCATTTTCGATCTCCACCGTCATAAAAGAAGCGTGATCAACAACTCTGGGCTTCAACTCGGCCATTCAGTGTACCACTTCCTATCGTCACCCCCGGCATTTCGTTGCGGGGCATTACACATTACTAGCGCTAAACCGTTTGCCGACACGGTCAACGCAGCGCGCCGCGTCCAATTCCGAGTGACCATCGCGCCGGTTCATTCGAGTTTTCAATACGAACTCGAAAGTCGATTTTTCCAGGCTGCTCTAGTCGTATCCAGTTTGCTGTCAGGTTAAAATTGCGTTCCCGCCTGCACTTTTTCTGCGCACTTTACCCATCCCAAGCCATACCGCTTTCCGCCAAAGGGCCACCTACCATGACGCGTCTTAAATGGTGCGCGCTACTGTTTTTCGTGATGTTGTGTTGCTCCCACGCATGGGCTCAGGATAAACCGATTGAGAACACGCCCGATGAGGCGATAGCGGCGGAGTACTCATTTAAGTCGGCGACGGAGTTTTTGGAAAAGGCTTCGACGCAGTGGACCAAGTCGCGACAATGTTTTACTTGCCACACCAATTACATGTATCTGATTGCCAAACCCGGCGTGCCACCAACCGAAGCTGATGACGTGACGCATCGCGAAATTCGCGCCGAGCTAGAGAAATTGGTCGATGAGCGGTGGGTCAAGTCGGGTCCGCGCTGGGATGCAGAAGTTGTGATGAGTGCAGCTGTATTGGCGATTAATGATGCGGCGACAACCGGCACACTGCATGCGACGACCAAGAAGGCTTTGGATCGCATGTGGACAGTGCAGCGAGAGGACGGCGGTTTTGATTGGCTCAAGTGCGGTTGGCCGCCGATGGAGTCGGACGATGACTATGGTATTGCCATCGCGGCATTGGCTGCGGGTGCAGCGCCCGAGAATTACCTGCAAAGCGAAGCGGCTCAGCAGGGAGTGGCCAAATTGCGGACTTATTTGGAAAAGAATCCGGCACCCACGTTGCATCATCAAGCCATGTTGTTGTGGCCTGAGCGTTATGGCGTCAAGTTGTTGACGGCCGAAGCGCGACAAGCGTGCATTGAAAAGTTATTGGCGTTGCAGAAAGAGGACGGTGGTTGGTCTTCGGCCACCCTGGGTGATTGGAAACGTGGTGATGGTCTTCCGCAGGACACGGAGCATAGTGATGGCTACGCGACCGGCTTTACGTTGTTCGTGCTACAGCAATCGGGCTTGCCCAACACGGATCCTCGACTAGAGCGAGGTTTGACGTGGTTGAAGAAGAATCAGAGGGTCAGTGGTCGGTGGCATAGTCGATCGCTCAACAAGGACAGCAAGCACTACTTGTCGCATGCCGGTACTGCCTTTGCGATCATGGCGCTCAGTCCTTCATCGTTAGCGCAAGCCCCATCCGCTCCCGCGCCATAGCCGTAGGCTAGTGTCCTGCGGCAATCAGCCGGAACGCGCTCGCGTCCGGTTTAGCCTGACTCTGAACAAGCCCTGATTCGGGGTTAAACTGTCGTCGATCGCTCCGCGATCGAAACGATCGACGCAGAAGCCGGTCAATTGCTGGGGGTGTGGGACTCAGGCTGAGGCGGGCGGACACGTGGGGTGGGCGTGCTTGAATCGGGGGGGAGCCGAGTAAAAAAACTTGGCTGAGGTGAACGTGCCAACGGCGGCAGATATCCTATAAAAGGGGCCCACGAGGACGCGGGAGTTGGAGACAGGTCTTGCGTCCGGGTAGCCAAGTGGGGTAGAAAGCGATTCAACGTGAAAGTTGTAGCGTTTATGCGTCCCCTGGCTAGAAAAACTGCCTCCGTGGCTGCGAGACTCCCCTGTCGGATCATGGATGACCGGGTATACTCTAGACGCGTAAGGCACTGACAAAGTCAACCACCTTCCTCTGTAGCTCAGTTGGTAGAGCAGGCGGCTGTTAACCGCCGGGTCGTAGGTTCGAGTCCTACCGGAGGAGCTTTCGTCAAAGTACGAACTTTGACGACCACAAGACTTAACGCCCGGCGTCGAGAGATCGACCGCCGGGCGATTTTCGTTTCTACCCAGTTTTTCGCGGGTTTCCTACGCTTTTCGCGGTTCGCCGGCCCTAACGGCCGCGATCTCTGTTTGCAGTGAGATTTCTGCCTCTCGAACGCAACCTTCAAGGTTGCACCCGCCGGTGCGAAAAAACGGTCCCGAACTCTCTGACTCTCTCTTTTCGGGGGCCTCCAGAGTTAACACAGAGTTCTCGTTCGGAGTCCGGGTGAGAACGGTTGC
>JADLDX010000817.1 GCA_020846515.1 Pirellulaceae bacterium | reverse complement strand
CGTACCCATTCTCGCCCCCTACAAAGTGGCCAGCCGAGATGTAAAACCCGAAGCAACGCAAATCCGCGTCTTTGACTTCATTGCAGGTGCCGGTAAGGTCGGCGTTATGGCCGGGCCATGTTCGGTAGAAAGTGAAGAGCAGATTGTCAGTTCCGCTCGGGCCGTTCGGAAAAGCGGAGCCACGGCGCTGCGCGGCGGTGCCTTCAAACCTCGAACCAGCCCCTACAGTTTCCAAGGTATGAAAGAGGACGGCCTTAAGCTGTTGGCTCTAGCTCGTCAAGAAACCGGTTTGGCGATCGTGACCGAAGTGATGAGTACCGAAGAGGTCGCCTTGGTAGCCAAATATGCAGACATTCTGCAAATTGGTGCCCGCAACATGCAAAACTACCGGTTGTTGGAAGCCGTCGGTGCCAGCGGTAAAGCTGTCTTGTTGAAGCGCGGTGCCAGCGCCACCGTTGAAGAATGGTTGCTCGCAGCCGAGTACATTTTGAATGAAGGCAATCCGAATGTCATGTTGTGTGAACGTGGCATCCGCACCTTCGAAGCCCACACGCGATTCACTCTGCCCTTGGCCAGCGTGCCCTACTTGCATCGCAAAACGCATTTGCCAGTGATCGTGGATCCAAGCCACGGCACCGGGCACGCTTATTTGGTACCCGACATGTCCGTCGCATCGGTCGCCGCCGGTGCCGATGGTCTGATCATCGAAGTGCATCCCAGTCCCGAGACAGCCATGAGCGACGGCTATCAATCACTGGACTTCCAACAATTCGACGAGACCATGCGCCGCTGTGCCAAGGTAGCCGAAGCCATCGGCAAGACCATGAACTAGTCGCCTTAGAAGCAGCTTAGGGAACAGCAGGCGCGACCGGTAATGGACTGGTAATGTATTTGCTGACGTTTACGGCAGGAGAAATGGCACTCAGGCTCAATCCTTCCAGGATGATGTCACATGCGCCACGGAGCTCGGTCAATACGCGCAGTGGCTGGTCGTCGGTGATGAAGCGATAGAGTTCGATGTTAACCGCTTGACCTTCGGCACCTCGCACCAACTGACCGAGAGCTGGCCCGCCGTTGTTCTCGTAGATAAGCAGACCTGCTCCTGGCTCAATGGGTGCGCGTCGAATGATGGCGCGACCTGTTATACGTACCAAGTCACCTTGGGCAATTGGGCTAGGCGCGCTGCGCACGCGTATCGATGCACCCTCGTAGCCACCTGGTAACTGCTGGCCTGGCTTGGGAAGCGCGGCCAGACGCAAACCCAACGCACTACGTGGCATCGGCAAAAGTTGAGGATCGCTCTCACTCAGGGGTACCAGTTCCACCCGCATTTCCGCACGGTCATTCAGTCGACGTTGCTGGCTCCACCCCGCTTGTAACATGCCATCCAAACTGGAAAACTCGCCGGCCGGCAATGCCACCGATCGCCAGCTGCTCTTCTCACACGCACGCGCTAACTCCCAGTGATAGGGCAAGCTGGCCGCTGTCAGCACTAACGGACTGGACTGCGGCGCAGCCAAATTAGAGATCGCTGTCTGATACGATTCGTACACAATCATCTGAGCGGCGTCATAGGCTTGCGAGGCCGCTTCGATTGCCATGCTCGAACGATTCGCGCGTAGTCGCCCATACCCTTGCTCAACCAACTGCTCCGCGGCACGAATCGTACTGTAGTACCGGCGCGGTAGCTCGGCATCGGCCGCTGGCCAGCGAGCAGTTGTAATCCGGGAGGCCAGTCGCAATTGATGACTGGCAATGTCGAGCATATCTTCAGCCGCTTCGGTCCCCGTTTGTGATAGGTGACGCGAAACATAGCGTTCAACCAGTGGGTTGTCTGTCAAAACACAAAACTCCACCGCGCTGGGATCCTTAATCTCCCATGTCATGCCGTTATCACCGGGTGTCAGAAGCAGCGATTGCACAGAACCGCCGGTGATGCGCAACACATTATGGATACCAGTTGGCAAGGGCATCGTGCACTTGAGAGCACGCTCTTGGGTTGGCGGCGTCGTGTGCTCAGCACCAGCGGAATGCGCCACCAGCATGACCAGTTGACTGCGCGACGTCGTCCAGGCAGCCGCGCTAAAGTCCGCTCTATCCAGTCGCGGAACGGGCGCGATCTGTCCCCCCATCACCCAAGGGCCAACTAAACTCAGATCGCGATTGATCGTTCGCATCGCTGCCACCCGCACGCGATGCTGTTCATTGGTTACGTCTAAGGGCGTCGCCGATCGAAATAGAAACCCGCGAGCTCCCGCAGCAACTGCCTTGGCCACTTGCAATCGCAATTGAACGGCATCGGTTGTTTCTATGTCCTCTTCACCCGGCTGGACAATCTGCTGGGCGTGCCGTATTTGGTCGTGCCACCCTGGAAGCGGATCTGTTGAGATCGAAACCCAGCCGGAGCCCAGCCTGCGCGAGTTCTGTAGATTCGCGCGTAACCAGTCGGTCTTCTCCTGCGTCGTGCCGGCCGAAACCGCAGCTGGCGCTGGCACAATTAATTCATCGACCACGCGGCTAAACGCCCAGTAATCCTCCATCGCCTCCGCAATGGTCTTGCGTTGCAAGGGCTGAGGGAATTGAGACACACGTAAGACCTCTTGCTTGAGATCATCCAACCCACGCACATCCACCGCCGCTCCCACCAACCATCCCTTTACGTTGTCCCAAAGTCGTTCATCGACGGTCACGATGTAACTGGGAGGCGGGGCAATGATGGTTAACTTGGCAGCTTGCGCCTCTTCTAGCAGCGGTGGCGTGGGTACGCGACTAAGCAAGAGGCCATGGAAGCCCAACGAGTTTAACCAAGGTAGTGATTCGCCCTGGTATTGCCACCAAGCCGGTATGCGACCTTGGCTCGTTTGCATCCACCGCAGCTCTTCACTTCCTGCCCCATCGCGCCAGCGCCATCGTGCTCGCCATTCAACCAGCACAGGTGTCCCCAACGACGAGATTGGGATCATCCCGGGCATCGTCAGCTCGTCAATCTTGACGCGATAACGACCTGGTCCCGTGTAGGCATTCAATACGAGACTATCGATATAGGCTCCGTCAAAATTCATCTTGGAACCGTATCGTTGACGAAGCACCGGCAGGTCCTGGGCCAAGATTTGAGCTCAGTTGTTCACTGTCAATCGTTGCCATTGACCTGGTTCGTCATACGTACCGCCCCAAAGGATCGTATGCATTCTGCCACCGGTCGATGGATGTAATGCGTTGGGAAAGACAACGCTCACACCCAAACGAATCCGCGAACTAGCGCACTGTATCCACACAGAAGGCGTCAATTCGTCGATGATCGCGCATGGTTCGACCGGCATCGCCAAATAAGCATACGTACCGTTGGCGCAGTACATCTCCAGCGACTCGCAGGTTTGTCCACTATGCGGCGACGCGGGAGTGATCTCTTGATTGGACACCTCAGCAGTGCAATCGCTCTCCACGAGTTGCCAACGTGGACCACCGCCTTCGAAGGAGTCTCTGATTTGCGCACGAACTGGGCGTGCCAATGCCTGACTCAGGCAAACGAAGATCAGACTGCCGACCACGATCGAACACCATCGCTGGCGCGTCGACACTCCGCAGCCCCGCTGGTCAGGAGACGCTGGATTGTGTCCGACAAACCAACTGTTCAGGTCGAAAAAGAACTCATCCATGAGTTTCGATAATGAATTTTGAAATTTGATGCAGAAAAACCACAACCACGTGCCGCGTGTAGCGAGTTGCTTAAGTCCCATATTTATCAGCACTTACGACAAAACGCCATACCGAATCATGTTGTTTTTGTGACACATGGGAAAAGTTTGCCGAAAACACCGATTGTCCTAAGTGCTTGCTATTAAGACACTTAGGGCCTATGATCACAACCGTACATGAATTTGGCACCCGTGCTGCAATAAGACACAAGCATTGACGCGACGCACGACTGGCTCTCTCCCATAGGACGCAAAGCTATGAACTCTGTTACTGCCGGATCGGTTGAGACTCAAAAGGACGAAATTCCTGCCGACTTGCTGGAATTGACTCAAGCCATTGAAGGCCTCCCCATTGAGCAGCGCGTGCGTCTTTTGCCATCGCTGCGACGTGTTACCGAAAGCAGCGTTCGCCGCCGCCGCATCTTGACCTTAGTGCAAGAGGCTCTCGGCCAACTGCGTCTGGATATGAAGTATCTCGTATTCGATCTCGAAGCGACTCGCCGCGAGCGTGATGAGTTCCAGCAGAAGCTGATCGATCTCAGCGGCGACGGTGAATAACCGTTAGCGCACTGATTTGACCATCCCATACATTTCTTGAGTGATCGATAGGTTGCCAGCAAACGATAGACGCCACTAGACGTTTGCACCCTGTGTCAATGTAATTTGTCGATCGCACTCTCTCCGAGAATTGGGGCGGCCTGCACTTTCATGTGTCGGCCGCCCTAATTTTTTTGCACGTCGATCCACACCAGATGATGGTCTGACGCATCCAGTAACTTCTTCAAAACGTCTGGTTTCACACTGGGCTGACTACCACTGGGCCAAAACACTCCGCTGGCCACCAGTTTTAAATTGCGACTGGGCAAGACGTAGTCGACGCGCAAGTTTCCAACCATGCCATCCGAAAAATCAGCCGTATCGTTTTCCGGCGGAGCCATGTGACGCAAGTTGGCTTTGCCCTGTCGCTGATGAGCATCGACTGCGCCTAAACTCTTGGGAACAATCTCATTAGAAACTTGCGGGATGGCCAGCAGATTGATGATGGCTGCATGGCGGCTATCGCCGTCGATCGGATCAGAATTCAAATCTCCCGCTACGACAAACGCTCGACCCGCTGCCAGGCCACCCTGCCTGCCTTGATCATCAACCAAGTAGTTGGTTGTTTCTCCAGCTGTGCGAGCTGTACCAGCCGGGATTGTACTCCCTGAGATAAAGTCGCTCAGTAAACGAATTTCGTCGTGGTTTCGGCAGCCGTTATGATCCGCCG
>JADLDX010000816.1 GCA_020846515.1 Pirellulaceae bacterium | reverse complement strand
GGTTAGCCGCAATAGTTTACGTGTAAAGTAATAGCCAGTTCGCCGGGATGAGCGGCACATAGGAGTTGCCGCCAATAGCACGAATCTTCACGAATGGGATATGATGCGATTCGTGTAATTGGCGAGATGACGGCCGGACTTCACACATTTGCGAGACTCTGGTCGATCCTCCCGCTAGAAGCCGTTTCAACGGCTTCTAGCTACTAGGGTCGACCCGCGCAGCGTGGGCGGGGAGGGCCGGCTTGGCTAACCAAGGCACGACGCGCTTCGCTGCTAACTCGCCTCTGCGGCGCACGCACCCTCCCCGAAGGGAGGGTTAGTTAGGTCAACAGCTCCTTAATCGGCTCGCCGTCGGCGATCTTGATGGGGCGGCGTTCGTCGGAGATGTTTTCTTTGTGAGGGTCAACGCCTACGGCCTTGGCGATGGTCGCCAGAAAATCTGGTACGGTGACGGGGCGATCAACAACCTCTTGGCCATCGTCGCTCGTCTTGCCAATGATCGCCCCACCGGCGATGCCACCTCCGGCCAATACGCAACTCCAAGCGTCCGGGAAATGATCGCGACCAGCACGCTCATTGATCTTAGGTGTCCGACCAAACTCACCCATCCAAGCAATCGTGGTCGATTCCAACAAACCGCGTTCCTCCAGTTCACTGATCAATTGGCTCCAACCTAAGTCCAACTGCTCGCTCAAACTTTGCACCGTCTTAAAATTATCGATATGCGAGTCCCAGCCCAATGGGCCCATTCCGCTGAGCGACACTTCGACCACGGGCACGCCATGCTCAATCAAACGCCGCGCTAACAAACAGCCTTGTCCAAAGGGAGAGATCCCATACGCGCGTCGAGACGCATCTGTTTCTTGTCCCAAATTGAACGCAGAGGATAACGGACTGTCCGCTAACTGCATGGCTCGTCGATACACCGTATCGTGAGTGGCCGGCGCACCAGGCCGACCGGACGCACCGTAACGGGACTGCAACAAGTCCCAATAGGCTTTGCGTCTGTCCAGCCGCTGGGCACCCAAGCCCTCTGGTGGCAACAAATTGTCGACCCGTAAATCAGCCGGCTGGTCGCCCGAAGTTGCCACCGGCGGTCGAGGCAATCCATCAGGCCCAAACGGTGATGCACCACCACCGACGGTGAGTGGTTCGCGACCGGCACCTAAGAAACCTGCTGAAAACGCGGCCGGGTTGATGAACGAACTCGGCAAGATGCTCACGTAATCGGGGATGTCTGCGCTGTGGGCACTCAACTCCTGCGACAAGGCCGCCGGTATCGACGGCACTTTCACCGGCGCGCCAGGTCGATGTCCGGTGCGCACCAAAAACGTACCACGACTATGATCACCTTCTTTGGTTTGCATCGATCGCACCAGCGCCAGATGCTTGGCACGCTTGGCCAAATTTGGCAAGTGCTCACTGAACCGCATGCCGGGCACCGATGTTTCGATCTCTTTGAACGAGCCACCATTGGCATGGCCAGGCTTCATATCAAAGGTATCCATCTGTGACGGACCACCTGGCATCCACAAAACAACCAGATGACGTTGCTTACCCTCAGTGCGCATGCGAGCCGCCAATTGCCCGACCCAACCAGTCGAAACACCGGCTACCGCACCTGCCGTGACGATAGATCGCAAACAATCGCGCCGATTGAGCATGACTTGACCCTCGTGAGCGGGGCACCTAGAAAAGATGGATGCCCCGCATTATACACCTACAGCTCCAGCCGAGCCAACACGCAGGTTACTTCGCAGCGGCCAACTTATCCTCACCTATCAGCTCGACGGTGCCTTGGAAGCAGCGGACCAGGCCAGGCAGATCCATATAGCGTGCCGAGGCGGGCAAGAAGCTCGGATCGCGAATCGAGTCGACCTTGGCAAAGCGGAAGCCGGCAGGTGCCAGTTTTAATTGAACAGCGCTAACCTTTAATTCTTGAGCCACAACCGCACCACCGGCCGCCACCGCCGCCGCCGGACCATGACCTTCAACGGTCAGCGTAGCACCGGGATTGGCAGCCGCTAACCATTGCAACGTGGCGCCCAACTGCCGCGCGCGGCGGGCCACCAAGGGCTGGTTGTAACCGTACGTATAAGCAGCGGCCAGGCGCGGGTTACCCACCAACGGTTGTTCCTTGACTTCGATAACTTCGCCAGTCGGTTTAAAACTTTGTCCAACCAAAGCTAAACTGTATACCTGGGACTTGCCACCAGCGCCTCCGCTGACGGTGACCTTGAGTGCACTGTCTTTGTCCGTGGCTTGGCGCACTTGCCACTTACCATCGCTGGACGATGTCAACTCGGTCAGATCACCGACTGGTTGAGCGCTGGATTTTTCTACCGCACCATTGGTCAAGCCCAAGCAAACTTGCCAGCCGCCCAACAGGATCTCGCGCAACTCTTTCTGCTTGCCGCTGGCCAACAGTTCGGCATACTGCGCATCGATGTTGTCGCGGAAACGCTTCATCAACTTGCGTTCAAAGCCTTCGCCACTTTCGGGCTTGGGGTGCTCGCTATCCCATACATGCAAGTCATCTTTGCCCTTCCACTCAAAATCGCGTTCGAGCACTGGTTCCTTGAAACCCAACTTGAAGTGTTTATTGACCCAGCCATACATGCCGACGCGGGCCACATGATTGTAGTTGTGTGGGAAATGTACCGCTGCGAATAGGGCTACGTTCTCCTTGGCTCCGAACATCCCATACAGCTTTTGAAGTTCCGGAAAACCATCGGTGGGCATGGTCTTGGTCCAGTCATTGGCCGCAGTCATCCCCAAAGGCCTCGGAGCAATCAGACCAGCCATCTCGACATTGCCGGTCCCGGTGCGCAACAAGCTAGAGGACTCGCAGGTGCAACCGCCCTGCATGCCGGTGCTGACCATCACGGCCGGAAATGACAAAGCGATGCGAGGATCAACGGCGGCTGTGATAAACGATTGTGTGCCTCCACCACTGGCGCCGGTGATCGCAATGCGGGCTGGATCCACCTCGGGCAAGCTCAACAGAAAATCTACGCCACGCATACCGGTGAGCGTTTGTAGACCAGGCACCGATTGCGAGTGGGACTCGGCCAATGGGCTGAACAGCAACCAGCCTTCATCGGTCACTTCATTCTCTTTAGGTTGATTGGCGAAACGATGCGCTCG
>JADLDX010000815.1 GCA_020846515.1 Pirellulaceae bacterium | reverse complement strand
GTCGAGTACGAGAATACAGTGCGAGACTTGTTGGGCGTCGATGTCGATTTAACTGGCGTGTTGCCCATAGATGACGCGGCCGGAGGTTTCGATACGAGCGCCGAGTTGCTGCATATGTCGTCCTACCAAATGAACAGTTACTTGACTGCGGCCAACGTGGTACTGGATGCCGCCATCGCCAATGGTCCCCGTCCACCACAAACCAAACGCCGCGTCGACATTCGAGAAATGCCGGTCACCCGTCGCGACCAGGTGTATCGCCACTTGGACGATGGCTTAGCGATCTTTGCCTCCGATCTGTCATCGAACATTCAGATCGTCTTCTGGAATTTCCTCACGCGCCAACGCGGCCAATATCGTTTTCGCATCTCTGCCTATGCCTATCAAACCGAGCGGCCTGTGCTGTTTCATATCAACAGTGGTACAGACAATCTGGGTGACCCACCCAATTTGATCGAATACTTCGAAGCCCCTCCTGGACCGCCGACTGTTATTGAGTTCGTCCAGCAGTTGGAAGCTGGACGCAATATCCGTTTGCTAGTCGACACCGAAAACAAGCCACGCGACTTGACTCGATTGGGCGGCTCGAAAGATTACCAAGGACCAGGTTTAGTTGTGCAATGGGTCGAGATGGAAGGCCCGCTGGGTGACCAGTGGCCACCGGCCAGTCATCGTCTGCTCTTCGGAGAACTGCCGCTGGCTCCGTCGCCTGATCATCCAGATCGTCGCGAAGTCGTCTCTGAACAACCACTGACAGATGCTGAGACAATACTGCGTAAGTTCGCGCGCCGCGCCTTCCGACGCTCGGTGACCGACGAAGACATTCGGCCAATACTGGCGCGCGTCCAAGCGAGACTGAATGCAGGCGCTTCGTTCGAACGAGCGGTACGCGTCGGCTTGAAAGCTGTGCTGATGTCGCCCCACTTTCTTTACCTCGAGGAGTCGACACGCCCCACTAGTCCAGCAGCAGACGCAACGAATAAACCGGCGCTAGATGATTTCGCCTTGGCGAGCCGACTATCGTACTTTCTGTGGAGTTCAATGCCGGACGAAGATCTACTGCAACTGGCCGACGCGGGGAAGCTAAGCAATGCTGAGACCTTGCGGGGGCAAGTCGAGCGCATGTTGCTCGATCCGAAAGCCCAAGCGTTCACGCGAAACTTCGCCGGTCAGTGGCTTGGGCTGCGCAACATCGACGCCACTCAGCCGGACCAACAGTTGTATCCAGAATACGATGCCCTCCTGCGTTCATCGATGATGAAAGAGGCCTATCTGTTCTTTGATGAAGTGCTCAAGCAAGATTTGAGTTTGACGAACTTTGTGGCTTCCGACTTCAGCGTCATCAATAGCCGACTGGCCAGTCACTATGGCATTCCGAATGTAGAAGGACTGCAGTTCCGAAAGGTGCCGTTGCCGCCGGACAGTCACCGTGGTGGGTTCCTGACCATGGCCGCCGTGCTCAAGGTGACTGCTAACGGCACGACGACCTCGCCGATCGTGCGCGGGGCTTGGGTGCTGGATCGCATCTTAGGCACCCCACCGCCACGACCACCGGCCAACATCGAAGCCATTGAACCGGACATTCGCGGCGCAACCACGATTCGTGATCAATTGGCTAAACATAGAAACGTGGCCAGTTGTGCCAGTTGCCACGTGACAATCGATCCGCCCGGCTTTGCGCTGGAGAACTTCGATGTGATTGGCGGCTGGCGCCAGAACTATCGCAGCATCGGTGGAGGCCAGCCAGTCAACCTTAACGGCAGACGGATGAGATACACGCATGGCCCCGCCGTCGATGCCGCCGATGTCCTGACTGATGGTCGGCGATTTAACAACATCGACGAGTACAAACAATTGTTGGTATCAGATAGGGATCAACTGACTCGAGCATTGGCTCACAAGTTGATCACTTATTCGACCGGTACGCCACCTGCCCTGGCCAATCAGCCGCAAGTTGAGGCGATCGTCAAGGCTGTGCGTCATCACGACTACGGATTTCGTTCGCTCATTCACGCCGTCGTTCAAAGAGATTTGTTTCGGACCAAATAAGGAATTCCTGCCATGCAAACTTCCCGCCGAACATTGCTGCGCGCTGCCGGTATTTCGTTAACCCTGCCGTGGTTAGCGGGTTTAATGCCCAGAGCAGCCCTTGGGGCCGTGGTTGAGCAACCGCGCCGAATGATTTGTATCTGCGCTCCTTTGGGATTTTTTCCAGACAGTTTCTTTCCGCAAGCCACCGGCAAAGACTACGAACTATCGCCTTACCTCAAAGAGTTACACGAGTACCGCCAAGACTTCACCGTCATCTCGGGCTTGTCGGGTATCAGCGGCGGGCATCAGGCGATCGATGGCTTTCTGACCGGGATCCCCGGCGCCGGCCAGCCTGGCATTCGTAACGGGATTTCGATCGATCAATATGCCGCCGAGCATATTGGCGCGTTGACTCGATTCCCCAGCCTGGCCCTGTCAGGCGAAGGCCTCGGCCTGTCTTGGACTCGGACCGGTGCGCGGGTTCCAGCGCATAACTATCCTGCGAAATTGTTCGCCGAGATGTTTCTTGACGGCAATGCCAACGACGTTCAAGCTCAGTTGCTCAATCTCGAAGAAGGCCGTAGCATCCTGGATGATGTGCGTGATCAAGCCAAGTCGCTCCGCACGAAACTCGGCGCGGATGATCGTGAGCAGCTTGACGAGTACTTCACCAGTATCCGAGAACTGGAACAGCGTTTGGTTGTCAACGAACAATGGATACGTACGCCCAAGCCCAAGGTAGATGTTGAGCCACCGAAGGATATCACCAACCGGGCTGATTTGATTGGCCGCACGCGACTATTGTTTGATTTGGCGCATTTGGCCGTACAGACTGATTCGACCCGTTTGATTACGATCATGCTGGCAGGTGCGACAACGGCACCTCCCATTCCAGGCGTGAACTTGGGTCATCATGACTTGTCGCATCACGGCAAAGATCCGGGTAAGCTGGCGCAACTGCAGTTGATTGAGAAGGAATGTATGAAGCTGCTGCACGAGTTGATAGCCAAACTGAAGCAGTCTCAAGCCGGCGGTGAGTCGCTGCTGGACCGCACCATGGTTTACATGGGCAGTAATCTCGGTGACGCCAGCAGCCACTCGACGCGCAACTTACCGCTGCTGCTTGCCGGCGGCGGTTTCAAGCACGGCCAGCACTTGGCGTTCACCCCCCAGAACCCACCGCCGCTGTGCAACCTTTACATTAGCATGCTCCAGCGTCTGGGCCTGCCAGTCGACAAATTCAACACCGGCAACAGTACACTCACCGGCCTGGATCTCATTTGATGGGAAAAGGGGGCATGAGCTGCTTTCTCTTTCTGTCCCCCATTTTTCTGTCTCTCTTCTTCAATTCTTCAAAGCAAGAATTTCGTTATCGACCAGCCCGCCCCAGAAAATCTCTAGCCTGGTCAGCCCTGAGGGAGACAGAAAAAAGAGCATCGCGGCGCAACCGGGGCTCCCCTTCTCC
>JADLDX010000814.1 GCA_020846515.1 Pirellulaceae bacterium | reverse complement strand
TCGATACCTCGTTCAAGTCAATCCTGATGAAGACCTCGACAAAGCCCCTGTTAAACATTTCCCTGGACCTGGACAACAAATGGTCTTATCTCAAGACCGCCGGCAGACCAGCCTGGAAAGAGTTTCCTTCTTATTTGCCCGAAGCCTGCCAACACATCGTCCAGCTATTGCAGGCGGCAAACATCCACGCCACCATGTTCGTGGTCGGCCAAGATCTGCTGAATCCTCAAGACCTCCAAGCCGTCAGAAGCCTGACGCGAGCCGGACATGACCTGGGCAATCACTCATTTCATCATGAGCCCTGGTTGCATCTGTATGATCGTGAAAAAATTGCCTACGAACTGGACAAGACGGACGAACTTTTAGCACAAGTTGGCGATTGCCATTCACTCGGCTTTCGTGGCCCAGGCTACAGCGACTCACCGCTCGTCCACGAAATGTTGTGCGAACGAGGCTATCGTTACTGCGCTTCGCAGTTGAGTAGCTGTCTGGGTCCTATGGCGCGCGCTTACTATTTCCTCAGAACAGGTTTGAAGCGCGAACAACGTCGCGGTCGCGAGAAGTTGTTTGGTTCATTTAATGCCGTACTGGGCAGGAACGATCCATATCGATTGCCGGTGGGCACTCCACAGCTATGGATGATTCCAGTGACTGTCATGCCGATCTTTCGCACGCCCTTTCACTTTTCCTATTTGCAGTATGTGGCCGAGAAATCGCCCGCGCTCGCTCGGTTCTATCTGAGTTGGTCCCTGCGTTTATGCCGCATCTGTCACACGCAACCCTCGATGCTGCTGCATCCCTTGGATTTCATGGGCGGCGACGAACAGCCGGACTTGGCTTTCTTCCCAGGCATGAAACCAACCGGAGCTGCCAAACGCGAACGTCTCAGCGGTTTCCTATCGCAAATCACCCGCCACTTCGAAGTGCAAACACTTGGTCAAGCCGCCGCAAAATTGGATGGTCGAGAGTATTCGCGGTTGTGCGAACCAATCAACATTAATTCCGACTCGACCAGCACCGCTTGCATAGTGAATACCTGATCGTACCCGACATGAATTGACCGCTTCAATTGCTTGACCGTTCCTGTTACTTGGCTCCAGTTACTCGACCGTTAGTAGACAAACGACAAAAGATGATCGATCTCGGAAAAGTGAATCTGCTCGGCATCGAAGTCTGCGCTGTGGATTACGAAGCGGCGGTCGGTAAGATCATTCAAGCGGCCCAACAACGGCAGCCTCTGGGCGTTAGCGCCTTGGCGGTACATGGCGTGATGACGGGCGTAACGGATCGAGAACACTGCTACCGCTTGAATCAATTGGAATTGGTCGTGCCTGACGGCCAACCGGTCCGCTGGGCAATGAATGCTCTGCACGGGACGAAATTGCCCGATCGCGTTTACGGTCCTAATTTGATGTTGAAAGTTTGTCAGGCGGCCGCCGAGAATAACCTGCGACTATTCCTCTTCGGCAGTAACAGCCAGACGCTCGACAAACTGGAAGATCAATTAACGGCAAAGTATCCGAACCTGTCCATCGTGGGCAAACGACCATCCATGTTTCGTCGGCTGAACGAAGCCGAAAGCATCTCCTTGGTCAATGACATCAAAGGCAGTGGTGCGGATATCACTATGGTGGGAATCGGTTGTCCGAGACAAGAAGTCTGGGCATTCGAATTCAAGAATCAGCTATCCATGCCGGTACTGGCCGTTGGCGCTGCGTTTGCATTTCATGCAGGTGAATTGGCGCAAGCTCCTGCTTGGATGCAAGATCGCGGGCTTGAATGGCTCTATCGCTTTACGCGTGAACCAGCACGCTTGTGGAAGCGTTACGTTTTGCTCAATCCCGCCTATCTTAGTTTGCTGGCACTGCAAGCCACACGTCTACTGACACTCAAGCCGTCGCGCGGACAACCGCCCCGCAATCAAATGCTCTATGGCTAATAACGGCAGAGCATGTCAACACCTTGTCGTTGCCATTGTCTTTAGTCTTTGTCTTAGCAGTACATACATCGACTTTGCAAACTTGCCCAACGATGCAAAGTGCTTCTCCACGGTGCGATCGAGTCCACTCGATAATCGGCGCAGTTTCGCCTTGTTCACTTATTGAACTACTGCGCGAAACTTGGTTTAATGCCCTCTCACCATGCACGTCGACTCGCTCGCCATCTGTGGTGTAGCGACTATCACTCTATTTCAACGCGATCGTTATGCTCGAACTGTACGACCAGGTACTGGATGCTTGTCAATTTATTCGCAGCCAGTGGAATCGCGATCCACATGCGGGGATCATCTTAGGCACTGGGCTAGGGCCTCTGGTTGAACAGATCGAAGTCGAAGCCGCAATCGACTACCACCTTATTCCGCACTTTCCGAAATCGACTGCGATCAGCCATCGTGGACGGCTGGTTTGTGGCAATCTTTGCGGGTTGCCCGTCATGGCCATGGAGGGCCGTTTTCATATGTATGAGGGTTATTCCCTCAAGAAGATCACCCTGCCCGTGCGCGTCATGAAGCACATGGGCGCTCAAATGCTGATCGTCTCCAATGCCGCCGGCGGGATGAATCCATATCATCGTTCTGGCGATATCGTCGTGATCGAAGACCACATCAATCTGATGGGTGACAATCCCCTGATTGGTATCAACGATGATCGCTTGGGACCACGTTTCCCTGACATGTGCCAGCCCTACGAACAGCACCTGGTTGATAAGGCTCTGGAAATCGCGCGCACGCACAATTTCGTGGCTCATAAAGGTGTGTTCGTGGCTGTAGCGGGTCCCAATCTTGAAACCCGCGCCGAGTATCGTTTCCTCCGCGCCATCGGGGCGGATGTGGTCGGCATGTCTACCGTGCCCGAAGTAATCGTAGCCGTGCACGCCGGCTTGCGCGTGGTAGGCTTCTCCGTCGTGACCGATCTCTGCTTTCCCGATGCGCTAGAACCAGCCAACGTCGAGAAAATTATCGCCACGGCCAACGCGGCGGAACCCAAACTACGCACCCTGGTCACTGGTATCCTGCAGTACGAACAGCAGCGTCTGCATACCGCCTAACGCGAGTTTGCCAGGACAATCCCATGTCCGCTACTCCACTCTACGGCGCGTGCCCCGGGCATGGTTGGTACCAAATCATCTTTGAAACCCCTGCCTGATCATGACGTCGAATTTTAAGCAGCTGAATCTCGAATCGGACCGGTCGACGTGCTTGGAATCCGATGGCGTCCGCGAAGCCACGGAGCACATCAGCACTCAACGCTTGCTTCAACCACAGGTCGCCATCATCCTGGGTAGCGGACTGGGTGGCTTAGCCAATGATGTCCAGCATCCAACCTGTATTCCCTATCACACTGTCCCACACTTTCGCGCGACAAACGCCGTGGGCCATGCTGGTCAACTGATACTCGGTTTTCTCTCGGGTGTGCCCGTGGTCGTGATGCAAGGTCGGTACCATCGCTACGAAGGTCACTCCAACCAGGACGTTTGTTTCCCGGTGCGCGTCATGCATGACCTGGGCGCCAAGACACTCATCGTCACCAATGCTGCCGGTGGCTTGAACCCTCGCTATCGTCCCGGCGATCTGATGCTAGTCGATCAGCATATCGACTGCTTGTGGCCACGGACCAGCCAATCAGAAGCCGCCTACTTCCAACCCACCGCGTCCAACTCTCAAGCACATACCGTGTCGCTTCGCCAGGCTCGCGAAATCTACGACCAGCCTATGCTCCAGCGCGTCAGACGCATCGCCTTAAAACACGAACTACCCCTGCACCGCGGCACCTATATTGCCACACTCGGCCCCACCTACGAAACGCGCGCCGAGTACCGCATGTTCCGCTGGATGGGTGGCGATGCCGTGGGCATGAGTACCGTCCCCGAAGTCTTGACCGCCCGCCAACTAGGCATGAATGTCCTAGCCATGTCGGTCATCACCAATGTGGCTTGCACCGATCAGGCCCAAAGCACCTCCCATGCGGAGGTCGTCCAGTGCGGCCAGCAAGTAGAACCTCAGCTACGAAAAATCGTCGGCCAACTACTAGAAGAAATGGCCGGTCCAGCAGACTGAACCGGGTGTTAGCTGTTAGCTGTTAGCTGTTAGCAGTTAGCAGTTAGCTGTTAGCTGTTAGCAGTTAGCAGTTAGCTCACTACTCACTACTCACTACTCACTACTCCAACGGCAGTAGTTGGGCGGCGTCGGCGTGGACGATTCCACCAGCCGACTCAGTCAGCAAGCGGACGGTAACAACTTGACCCTGATTGAGTTGCAAGTCCAGCAACGGCGCAAAGCCATCTGCATAGCTCTTACGCATATCGATGGTCACACGCTGCTTGACTTGGTTATCCACCAATACATCGACGGCTACTTTGGAACCGCGATTGGCATGTGGCTGCGTCGAAACGCGCACCGCGTATTTGCCCGGCTTAGGAACTGCCAAGCGAAAATCGGCCAGAGCATCGCTATCGCTAGAGGCGTAGTGGTAACCCCAGCCCACATAACCTTTTAATCCCTCGCCGTGGGTCCAGTCCCCCTTCAACTCGGCCTTTGTCTCATCCACTACGACACCGGCCAGCGACGAGATCTTGCGACCAGATTCGCTTCCCAATGGGCCGGGCAGTTCCGGTACGCCCTCGGGAATCGTAATAGTGTCTTTAACCGAGGCGCGATATGCCTTACCGGGCAATTGCAGCATATTGAGTAGCTCAGGCAGATGCTCTTCGTAAACATCGCGCGGTGAGCACTTGTAGCTCGTACAGATGGCTGCAGCCTTGCCGACAACTTCACCCATCATGCCGCAGGTCTTCATCACGCGCACGGTTCCCAAGGCTTCATGCGTGACACTCACGCAACGACCAGCCATGAACAGGTTTTCAATATTGCGCGAATAAAAACAGCGATAAGGTACCGGGTAGCCATAGGCGCGATCCACGCGACGATCATGTTCAGCAATCGAGATAAATGGATTTTCGCTGAACTTGCCTGCAAACTCTTTCTTGGGATAGTGCAAGTCGATCGACCAGGTACTGGGCACGCAACCATCTGGAAAATCTTTTTTCGAAACGATATCGTCTTGCGAAAGCACCACATCGCCCATCAAACGTCGACTTTCACGCGGTCCGCCGATATAGGCCATCCAGGTTAGCATAGCATGCGTGTGATCGGCGGCGCCATCGCCATTCTTCATCGCGTTAAAGGCGCCAAAGCCTGCTCGCAAATTCCAATCGCGAATCGCTTCTGCGTCGCCGATAGCATCTTTGTCAAAGCCGCTTTCCCAAAACCACTCAGCGTGGAAGTCACGTGGATAGGGAAAGTCCTTCATCGTCAACGGCAGGGCCCAAGGCGTAGCCGGGAACTTCGCAGCCTGCTTGGCCTCGGCCCAAGTCCACATGTTACTCATGCCCATGCGACCTTCAGGCGTCATCTCCCAGTCGGCCGATGCCAACGCGCCGATCCAGGCATGACCTGTACAGTCGACGAACAGCGGTGCCGTAAAACGTCGCACTTGACTGGACAGAATATCAATCGCATCTACCGATTCCAGTCGCTTGCCCGCGATACTCACGCGGAACGCATGGTGATGCAAATACAGATCAATGTTCTTCTCTGCTTGGACAATTTTTAACTTCTTCTCATCACCGAACTCTTCGGCTGCAGCCGGCGATGCCGTGGCTTTATCAGCAAACTCCTCGACGATCTCACCGATGCGCGGATACTTACCACGTCGAATCAGCCCTTGTGCCCAAACGCGCACTTCCGACGAACCGTTGCCGCCAAGAACGCCACGATCCTGCAACAAAGCCACTTTACAACCCATGCGGGCCGCGGAGATGGCTGCGCCCATACCGCTGTAACCGCCACCGATAACCACCAGGTCATAACCGCTCTTGTTTTCAACCGACTCTCGCATGCCCAATGCATCGCGTCGCCATTGCGGCATGACCTCGCTGCTGTTATCGGGTGTCTGCGTTTTGTCGGTCGTCAGATAAATGGCATCGCAGCGACCATCAAAGCCCATAAGATCGTGCAGTTTAATTTCAGCAGTGCCAGCTTTGAGATCGGTTTCGCCCGCGCGCTGCCACTGCCAGTTGGTGCCTTGTGTACCCAGTTGGTCACTGACTTGTTGGCCATTGATGGACAGTGCAAATCGGCCAGGATGCCCGGCGGCTTGCCATCTGGCCACCCAATCAAATGTACGCACCCAAACTACATAGGTTCCCGACGACTTGACCTCAACCCGCGTGACAGCATCACTTACAGGCTGCCCCAAGCCGTGTGCCAACAAGTAAGGGGAGCCCATTTGCTGAATGAACTGGGTATCAAGTTGCCAGCCACCCCTTTGGCTAAAACTTTCAGCCTCGACTAACAATTCGGCCGCTGAGCCCTCACGGGCAGTCGTGGTCAGGAGACTGGTGAATAGCCCTACCAAACAGGCAATAGTGATGGGGCGGTCGAAAAAACGGTTCAGCACGGGTCATGGCTCCACGAAAAAAGGGAAACGTTAGGGTTACCAATGATCTTAGGCGGAGCGAGCTGGTTTTTCCAGTCAGCGGTGGCGTCGGGACTGACGGATGAGCACGTGGGCGTCGGTCTTTAGTCGGGCTAAACCGGACGCTAGCGCGCTTGCGGCTGATTAGCCGCAGGGCGCTAGCCCACGGTTTTCCGGCTGATTAGCCGCAGGGCGCTAGCCCACGGTTTTCCGGCTGATTAGCCGCAGGGCGCTAGCCCACGGTTTTCGGCCCACTTAAGATCAACGCCAGCACTTCGACCGCGTCCACGTATTTGGTAGGTCGAACACTGCCGTATCGATTACGCCCATTGTTCTAAAGAAACCAAGCCCTGCAGAAATCGACCAGTTATCGCATCGAGCCTGTCGATCATCACCAATACGGGGTAAGTGGCGGAGCAGGGCTCATGGATCGAGCAACTCATCCGCCCCTTCGATTGACTTTCCAGTTGCCTACTACGACCACGGGACGGATTCCAAGGTTGCGGCGCGACCATACGTGCAGTAAACGGGATCTGTGTCCATGACGAAGAAAGAGACCTTTCGGGTCGTAACTCGCGGAAGCGATGGCAAACTGCGGATTCGTGACTTTCCGAGCAGCGAACCGCTGTTGGAAATGCATACGCAGATTGGTGTGGATGATTGCAGCACTGATCTGGCCTTGCGCGGCTTGCCGATTTTCCGCGGTCTGATCGGCCCCATGCCTGAAGGCAAGTCGGTGATTCGCTACGAATCACCCGAAGTGTTTGAGACACTCACCAAAGAGTGGAGCAACACCAAATCCAAGCGCCGCCGTCGTCGCGCCGTGCCCATCGACGAAAGCGTCACCGAACAACTCTAGCCATAACGCTCGTTCTATCGCGCTCTAGCCATCGCAAGATTCGCTACGCCCCTCGTCTCACTCAAACGCCAGAGCGCTCAATCTTCGATCGACTCAAAAGTAGAATCGGCGCAAGTCGTCCGGTTCTGCTCGATGGATCGCTTCGAACGCTTGGTGGCCAATAACCACGTTACTCAAGACAGATACGATACAAACGTAAGATACGAAATGGTTTAGCCAGTATGCTGCGTCTATTTCGTGGTTCAGTGTTGGAAGCACAGCACATGAAAGTGCAGCCGGGCGATTACCGTTCCGGCGTCGATCATAATATGGGCCGAAAACCGTGGGCTTTTGTAGCGTAACGGCGCAAGCCGTACGGTGAGTTTCCTAGCAAATCAACGTCGGTACCGGACGGCTCGCGCCGTTCCGCTTCTAATCGTTCCATTGCGATCGTACGTGCTCGCGCCACGGAACAGTTTCGGCTACTGAGACTGTGAAATGAAACCAGATTCCATGCAAGGCGCAAGTTTGAATGCCGTTCACGCATCACTGGAGAAGGCAGTCACGCGGATAGCCAAAAGAGTGATCGCGGGGCCACTTCCACGGGGGCAAACCCTGGAAGTGGTCCCTTGGCGATCATTGCTCGAAGTGAGGGGCAACTGGCAATGGCTATGAGGTATATCGACCACTAAAGCCATTCGGCCACAGTTATTCTCTATTTCGACAGCGATACTTTTCCAACTGCGTAGCCCCCCGTCGCCAGACGGTGGATCAGGCTGCGTAGCCACCCGTCGCCAGACGGTGGACCGGGCTGAACGCGAAATCCACCGCTTGGCAGCAGTGGCTACCTAAAATCGCCATCTATACAATTGACGCCGAGCACGGCTACGACACTGCCAACGTCTCGCGAGCAAATGGATCTCCAAATTACTTGACACATAAACTAATGACAGACATATCCTTCGCCCTCTCGGCAGGGTTAGCCCCTGCTAAAAATGACGCGGCATGGCGTGCGGCTGCGTGTATCCCAGATCGGATGACTCGACGTGCTTGATACAGTACTGCCTCTGGTTAGCTGCATCATGCCCACATTCGGTCGTCCGAAACTCGTGCATGAATCGGTGGCCATGTTCCTGGCTCAGGATTATCCCCACAAAGAACTGATCCTGCTCAACGACTGCCCCGGACAAGAGTTCTATGGCGACTTGCCCGACGTGCGCATCATCAACCACCCCACACGGTATACCAGCCTGGGTCAAAAGCGCAATGCAGCCATCGCTCTGGCTCAAGGTCAGTGGATCGCCGTCTGGGACGATGACGATGTGTATTTACCCTGGCGGCTGTCATACTGCGTGCAACAACTCCAACAACTCGACATCCCCCTGTATTTACCGCATGAGTTCTGGGCCTATTGGGGCGACCAGCAGTTGCATGTCAATCAAGCCACACTCGATTGGATAAGCCATCCTCTGCTGATGTTTCGTAAAGATCTTTGGCAGGCCGTCTCTGGGTATCCACCGATCACGTTGCATGAAGATCGCGGCTTCTATCTGCGAATACTCGAATACTTAAAACTGGATCCGGCAAGTTGGATCAGCCAGCCAATCGAGCCGCACTGCCGCTTTGCCATCATGCGTGGCTGTTCGCCCTATACCCACACAAGCATCCCAGGCGGGCAGCACCCTCCAGATCTAACCCAGGGCCGAATCGAGATCCAACCATGCGAGATTGCCGACCCGCATCTGCGTCATGCCAGCCAACAAATCTGCTATGCACGCCAGCAGCAATTACAATTCATCACGTCCACCAACCCACTACGCAATCCGCCCGATTCTCAGCCCCAGAACCAGCCAGCTACCCCCCTCATGAACTTGCAATATCTGGACGATCTTCGGCCGACCGACACCAGCGTCTCGTATGGCGCCCCTGGACTCCATGGCGAATTAGGTTATGAAGGCCAGGAAGTTGTCGTCAATGGCGAGCGTTATCCTCACGCGCTCAGCCTGCATGCCCCATCGCAAGCTACCTTCCAATTGAATGGCCGCTACACAAACTTCTCAACCTCAGTCGCTATCAATGATGATGTGCTCGGGAGTGAAACTGCCGCTGACTTCATGGTCTTCGCCGACGAACAACTGCTGGCCGTCGCCACGAACGTGCGTCCCGGTGATCCACCCTACCTCTTGCAGGCTGACGTGCGACAGGTACACACCCTGACCCTGGTCGTCCGCGCCAGACGCTGGGACTGCTGCCATTCGGTCTGGCTGTCGCCGTGCCTCTCGAGCGCCCCCTCGACAACGCCCACGCCTCCGAACATCGTCCAGGCAGAAACCGCCCCGCCCGTTGATCACTGGACTCTCGATTGCATCGGTCAAGCTCGCATAAACCACCAGCCATGGCCGACCAATCCCCAAGAAACGGTCGCCACATCTGCTGCTGAGCCAACGGTTGAACAAATCCCTGAACTGGTCATAGCTACCGTTGGCTCCCCAGGCTGGGAAGATTGGATCGATGATTTATTGGGATCTATTTGCGCGAATGCTCAATGCCCCCAAGCTCAACTGGTCATTTTCTTTTATGGCCCCACAGCTCGCATCCGGCAAGTCGCCGATAAATATCAGGCCAGACTAGTGCCCTGCCAAAATCTGATCCGCCTATGCGCAGCCAGCAAATCAGTTTTGTATTCTGTGGCCACAGTCATTCGAGCCAAACGTTATATCTGTTTGGACGCTGACATGTTGGTCATGGACGATTTGCAACCCATTGTTTCGGCCATCGACAGTCATCTACCCGGCTCGATCCTGGTTTGCCGTGAAGCCAAATGTTTGCTCGATCTGCAAGCTGCTATGAGCGAAGTCTATGGTGGTTCATCGGCTGATATCGCTCAGTTGCTCAGCGGTCGTGAGGCAAGCGCGGGACGATGTCCACTGGTGATCAACGACGGTTTTTTTGCGGGCTCTTACGCCGCCCTGCAGGCTGTAGATCGATTTATACGGCTTATGCCAGGTGCCAAATCTTGGATCGAAAGCGGTTCACCCTGGCGCAATCAATGCATCCTGAACCTTGCCTTGGCGCGCATGGACTGTGCCGTGGAGATGCATGGCAGATTCAACGTTCAATTGAATTACCAGTCGCTGGATTTGACGATCGGTTTACGGCCGCGTGCGGCCGGGCAACCGGTGGCCATCGTTCATTTCTGTGGCCATGGTCGCCAGCGATTGCCACAGCTGCGCGGTCGCTATCGGCAAGTCCGCCGGCCGTTGACCATCGGCTCATCCTCGCCCGATCACTATGCACAGTTTGTGCGCGCGCTGCGCACATGGATCGGTCAACGTGGTGAATCGATCATGACCTGGTCGTTTTACGGCACCAGCGATGGCCGGGATGCGCGCATCACCGACAGTTCGAATTTTTCACTCTTGGCAACCTTACATTACTTGATTCGCTCCAATGGCTGCGAGCGCGTGCTCGAGACTGGCACGGCTCGAGGCGTCACCGCGGCTTGCATCGCATCGGCCATCGCGCATCGATCGTCACCATGTGTCATCTCGATGGATCCCAATATCGATAGACAGCGAGAAGCTCTGTGGGGCTTGCTGCCCAAGGCCATCGCCGACTGTATCCAGCCGCGCCAAATAGACGGCCTGGTAGGGATGGCCCAGTGTCTGGCCAACGGCGAACGTTTTCACGCCGCGCTGCTCGACTCGATCCATTCCCGCGAGCAAGTGCTGCAGGAATTCGCTTTGGCGAAACAACTTGTCTGCCCAGGTGGGCTGATCCTGATTCACGATCCGAACTTACACACAGGTACCGTCCAACAAGCCATCGACGAGATCGATTCCATGGGCTATCCAGTCGTCAAACTCTGGTCAGCCGAAGATGGTGTGCGAGAAGATGACAGACTTGGCCTGGCTATTGTCGAGAATACGATTTCTGAGTCTCGAGCCGCTCGAGCGCGCAGCGTCGCCTTTGAATTCCAACCATCAGCCGGTCGCCAGGATGATATCTGATCAGCATGATATCTGATCAGCATGTACTCCATGCATCCATGACGCGTGACCAGCTATCCATCGCCGGTTGTAGTCCCCAACGCTGCAGACGCTGCCGCGCAGCCACTCGCATGTGCTGACGCTCTTCGTGTTCAAATGCGCAGCGCGAAGCCTTGTAGACGAACTCGCGATCATCGGCACACAACCAACCGCTTACGCCATCCTCTACCAGCAACTTCCAGCCACCTCGGTTATCCACGACGAGAATCGACCCCGATGCCATGGCTTCCATCCCAACGCGCGGCAGATTTTCGAATGTGTCAGTAGTCATAATGATCGCTTCGCAGTACCGATAAAAATCGGGCTGCGTCATGGCACGTTCGGGCAATCCGCGAATGTATTTGGGTGGATCCATACCGAAACGACGTCGCGCTCGCAAATCCCAGCCCAGGATCAATCCCTCTTTCAAAACCGGTGCCGTCATGGTTTCGTAAATCCATAATTGGCCTGGACCAAATTTATCGGCATCCCCACGCGAGATCCGTCCAAATCGAAACTTATCCTGCGCACGAGCGGTGTGAAAGGTAAATTCGTCCGCGTGAAAATAGGGCGTAAACATCATCGGCCGATACCGGCCTTGGTCTCGCAGTCTGGGACTGACTCGCTCGAAAGCGTGTTCGGTTTGATAAAGGTGAAAGTCGATCAGGCCGCGACCTTGCATTTCGACTTCCAAATCGAAATTCCAGCTCATACAGTTCACAAAGGTAGTGGAGCGCGCAAACCGTTTGATCTCAGGCAAATGCTTCAGGAATTCGGTGTTGCAATAAGCAATACAGTGCATTCCGGAGAGTGACGGCCAGTCGCGCGATGCGTGATAGATACATCCCCGTTCACGCAGTCGCATCGCCTCTGTGTGGCGGTCAAGTGCAGCGGTATGGCATACATGCACGGTGATCCCCATGGCTTGCCAGCAGTAAATCTGATGGTCCAGCTCCGTGTCAGCTCCTCCCAAACGACTCGGATGCCCGACGATACAGAGTTCGGAGATCGTACCCATATGCTCTTTCTGCGTTGATATAATGGCGAGTGTAATTGAGTCTCGCCTACTGGGAGTCGGTCTTTAGTCGGGCTAAACCGGACGCTAGCGCGCTTACGGCTAATTAGCCGCAGGGCGCTAGCCCACGGTTTTCGGTCCACTGATTAGCCGCAGGGCGCTAGCCCACGGTTTTCAGCCCACATTAAAATCGACACCTGCCTACTGATTTGCCTGCAAGATTGCCTGCCTGGTCTGCCATGGAAAGTCTCCCCACCAACAATCCGCATGACACAACGCGACAAGATCGTCGTACATCCACGACATCTGCACGCGAGGGAAACGTCCCGCCATTACCGGACCGCTTAGGACGTTACCAAATTCAGGGGCAGTTGGGGGAAGGTGGTTTTGGCACTGTGCTCCTCGGCTACGACGAAACGCTGTCTCGACAGGTCGCCATCAAAATACCGCGCGCCAGTCGGTTTCGTAGCCAGTCGGAAATAAGCGCCTTTACCAAAGAAGCTCAAACCGTTGCTGGCCTTCAACATCCAGGCATCGTGACCGTTTTTGATGTCGGTGTCCAGGATTCAACACCCTACATTGTCCTAGAGTATATTCGCGGTAGATCGCTGGATCACTGCCTGAAGCATGAATCGTTAGACTGGACGCTCGCCGCTCGCATTGTGACCGAAATTGCGGAGGCTCTGGATCATGCGCACGATTCGGGTTTCGTCCATCGCGACGTGAAACCCAAGAACATCTTGCTGGATAACGATGATCGAGCGCACGTAACCGACTTTGGTCTGGCGATACGCCATCGTGAAGCGATGCCCCAAAATGACGAACTGGCCGGCACTGTCCATTACATGGCACCCGAACAGGTTCGGGGGGAAAGCCATCGTGTTGACGGTCGCACAGATATCTGGGCTCTGGGAGTCGTCTTTTATCAAATGCTGTCCGGCCGAGTTCCCTTTGAGGGCTCGTCGACACGTGAAGTCTTTCAAGCCATCTTGCATACCGAGCCTATCACGCCGCATCAACTCTCTGCCAATGTTCCGGCGGAGTTAGATCGTATATGCATGCGTTGCTTGTGTCGACAAATGTCGCAGCGTTATCGGCGCGCACTCGATTTGGCCAACGATCTCAATGACTGGCTGCGATTCACCAGCGGCGGATCGGCCTCGGGTTCGTTGCGTAGTCGGCCGATGGTTCTCGACTCACCGGCGACCGTGGTAGTCCCGCGTGGCTTGCGATCTTTTGATCGACACGATGCCGATTTCTTTTTAAGGTTGCTGCCCGGTCCGCGCGATCGCGACGGCTATCCCACCACAGTCCGATTCTGGAAGAACGCAGTTGATCAGCGAGACTGCGACGACACTTTCAAAATTGGTCTGCTGTATGGTCCATCCGGTTGTGGCAAGTCTTCGCTGGTGAAGGCTGGCCTCTTGCCACGTTTGGATTCAGATGTCTTCAGCGTGCTCGTCGACGCAGCCGCCAGTGACACCGAGCTGCGCATTGAACGAGCGCTGAGAAAAAAGTATCCGATGCTGCCAGCGGAACTACCACTGAGCGAACTTCTATGTTTATTGCGGGAAGAACCCGACTTGCGTGAAGGCGGTAAAGTACTGATCGTCTTGGACCAGTTTGAGCAATGGCTGAGCAGTTGGAATAGTAGCGCAGATGCCGAACTGCTGCGGGCAATGCGTCAATGTGATGGTGGTAACGTTCAATGCATTATCATGGTCCGCGACGACTTTTGGCTGCCGGTCAGTCGCTTGCTGTCTCTGCTGGAAGTCAGCGTGGTCGATGGCGTCAATAGCATGTTGGTCGATTCCTTTGATATGGATCATGCTCGGCGCGTACTCCGCGAACTCGGCGTGGGCTATGGCCGCCTGCCGGCCAATGTCACGGAACAAACACGTCAACAAACTGCATTTATTGAAGAAGCGACCCAAGGCTTAACCGAGGACGGACGTTTGTACCCTGTTCGCTTGGCGGTCTTCGTCGAAATGGTCAAGGACCACGAGTGGACGCCTCAAACACTTTCGGACATGGGCGGTTGCGATGGTGTTGGTGTCGCGTTCTTGGAAAGCAGTGTTGGCACGCGCGCCAGCCCGGCACGTCGCGTCCATGAACAGCAGGCTAGAAACATTCTGGCCGCCCTATTGCCGGCCACCGGCCAGATTAAAGACGCAGCCCGTACGCGCTCAGAACTGCTAGCCGTCTCGCATTATGAATCGCGTCCCAAAGAGTTCGATGACCTCATACACCTCTTGGATGTCGAACTACGACTGTTAACTCGTGTTCAAACGATCGAAGGCACAGGGGATTCGACCGTGCATTCGGTCAGGCAGCAGGATTATCCGCCCGATGGCGAAATCTCCTATCAGTTAACACACGATTTTCTCGTTCCATCGATCCGCGAGTGGCTGGAGCGTCAATATCGTGGCACCAGGCACGGGCGAGCGCTGCTCATGCTGCAACAACAGTCCGAGACCTGGAACCGCATGCCCTTGACTCGATACTTGCCGACGATGTGGGAATGGTTCGGCTTGCGATTGCGAACCACTCGTTCGGACTGGACACCAGCTCAGGCCCGCATGATGTCGGCCGCAGGCAAACGCGTTCAGCGCACGTTGGCCTGGCAATTAGCTGCCTGCGTAATGCTGAGCGTATTGGGGCTGAACCTCTACCAACAAAACCGCCAGCAATCGCGCAATACCGATTCCCTGCGTCTGGTGGGCCAACTGTTTAGTGCTCCGATCGGTGAAGTGGAAAATCTGATGCAACAGATCAAGCCCTACGGC
Organism: Pirellulaceae bacterium; assembly: GCA_020846515.1. Lineage (GTDB taxonomy): Bacteria > Planctomycetota > Planctomycetia > Pirellulales > Pirellulaceae > Aureliella. The sequence continues at coordinate 2,056 of JADLDX010000814.1, read as the reverse complement.
GATCTCGTGGCATCTAAGCTGGCCGCCGCATTTGGTGATACCTCGCGCTCGCACACCGAGCATGTTCGCGCGGCCATTGGCTTGCTGCCTTTCCAGAGTTCGCATGTCCCGTCGATCGCAGAAATCTTGTTAGATGCGAAAACGCCCTCACAAGAGTTTTTGGCTGTTTGCAAAGCGCTTAAACAGAATCGGCAGTCCGTGGAAGAACAGATGGGTACGATTGTCAAAAATCCACTTATCTCACCACGCGAACGCTTTCGTGCTGCCTGTGCACTGGCCACTTTCACACAGGATGGCCAACTCTGGGAGGAGATCGGACCGGAAGTGGTGCAGTCGCTCTCCATCGAACCGCTGAAAGACGCAGAGAATTGGATTGCAGCCCTTAAACCAGTCATGGGTCAACTGCATGCTCCTCTGTGTAGCGAAATGCTGAGGACTACCAGTACCGAATCAGCGGAGATTTTGGGCAACGCTTTGCAATCGCAGGGTACTCCAGGCAATGTCGCCCTGGCCCAGTTACTCTCGGCTGCCAATGGTTTGCAATTTCGAGCCATCATGGGCTTGTTACAAAAGGTCAGGCCCAAAGCGCGTGACATGGTCCGCGAGGCCTACGAGACAAGAATTGCCAACACTGCCAACACTGCCAACAATACGAATCTCCCAGATAAAGGCGTAGTGAGTAGCGACACCGCCAAGACGCTCAATAACAACACTGAGGACGGCGTCGAGCAATCCAAAGCGCAGATAGCCAATTTGATCGTCGCTCTGTTGATACTGGGGGATCACCAACCCTTTGAGCAAGCCATCGCGCCGTGCTCCGATCCCGATCAACGCACCTGCATGATCCACCATCTGGGTCCTGACCGAATGGATGGTCTGATGCTCATTACTTGGCTTACCAGTCCTGAAGGCTCACCTGAATTCGAAAATGCCATTCGCCTGGCTTTGCTTCAGCACGTGGATCGCTTGCCGGAAGGCACATCCAAGAAGAGTTTGATTGCCGACTTGACCCAGGACTATAGCGAAGACGCAGATCCGGAAACACACTCCGCCTGTGAAGTTCTGCTGCGAAAGTTGAACGTGGATCTCAAACCGTTGGCTACCAAATTGATTGGTCCGGAAGATAAAGACCGTTCCTGGTTCGTGGATGAATCGGGGCAGACCATGATTGTGCTGGACCCCACTTCTTTTTCCCGAGAGGGTTATACCCCGCCTGCTCACTTGAATTACCGTTTCGCGTTAGCCAATACCGAATTGACCTTGGAACGCTATACAAAGTACGACAACGCCTTCCTTCAAGAGAGTTCATTACGCGTCGAAAGTCCGGAAGTGCCGTTAATTGAGTTACCCCATCACATTGCCAGATACTGTAATTCGCTGACCATCAAGTGTAACCTGGACCCTGATGAGTGCTGCTACGATACGGGCCCAGACGCGCCGCCGGGTATGCCGCTGTTAGTGAAAGACTTCCAGACCAAATTAGGTTATCGACTTCCGTTAAGCAGTGAATGGGAATTTGCCTGTCGTGCAGGCACCATCACGCCCACTTTTTATGGTCGCGATACGCGGGTGGTTGATGCCTACGTGTGGTGCAACCTTAATGCCGGGCTAAAGCTACAGATTGTCGGCACCAAAATGCCTAATCCATTCGGATTGATGGATATGTTTGGCAACGCATCGGAGATCTGCCATCTCGACTCCGAGCCCAGCACGCTCGTTCGTCGAGGAGAAGATTGCGTCGCCAGACCTTCCGAGTTGAAAGCCAGCGACGAGATCCCACACGCCGTCAAAATCAAAGTACAGTACCAAGGTTACCGCCTCCTCCGACGCCTCACGCCGCACGGAGAGTTCGTTCTTCTGCTGCGCAGCAGGAACTAACCCTCCCGCTGCGTAGCAGCGGGAGGGTCGCCCCGCGGCAGCGTGGGCGGGGAGGGCCGGCCTCGACTAACCAACGCGCGAAGCACTTCGCTGCCAACTCGTCTGTGCGGCGCACGCACCCTCCCCGAAAATCTACGCTGAAGGCGTGATTTTCGACCTTCCCTAAGCTGCGCTTGGG
>JADLDX010000813.1 GCA_020846515.1 Pirellulaceae bacterium | reverse complement strand
AAATTGTATTTCGACGCCCAACCATGCCACCGGGATGGCGAACTTGATTAATCCTGCAGTCACCGCTCCCGAAAATGCCAACACAGACCCGACCGACAAATCGATCCCGCCTGACAAAATCACCACAGTCATGCCCACGGACAAGCATACGTTGACTGAGATTTGGCGCATGATGTTCCAGCCGTTGGCCGGCGTCAGGAAGCGATCAGACAATAAACTCATCGCAACGATCATCAGAACCAGGACCAGCAGCGATTGAAAGCGGCTAGCGTACTGCCATACTCTTGATTTTTCCGACATAGATTTTCCTAACGTAGGGGGCAACGCTATGCGCCCTCGTTCCGTCATTTAGTAGAAGGGGTAGCGTAGCTTGGCACCTCGCTCATGCCTCAACTGGTGATCGGAACTGCCGCTTGCATCAGCAATTCCTCAGTAGCACTGGCTCGATCATACTCGGCTGTCTTTCTGCCTTCACACATGACCAGGATGCGATCGGCAATGCCTAACAGCTCAGGCAATTCGGAGGAAACAACCACGATCGCCAGCCCCTCACGTTTCAGTCGATCGATCAGAGCATAGATCTCGCGCTTCGCGCCGATGTCAATTCCACGCGTAGGTTCATCGAGCATCAAGACGCGAGGCTTGCAGGCTAGCACCTTGGACAGGACGACTTTCTGTTGATTACCGCCGCTCAGTTTCCGCACCGCTTGAGAAACAGTGGGCGTACGAATTGCGAACTGTTCGACGTAGCGCTCCGCTTGGGTTCGCTCGCGTTGGTGACTAAGCAATCCGCCAGTTTGCATGTCAGCGAGATTCGACAGGCTCATGTTCGCTTGGACGCTCATCCCCAAAATCAGCCCCTGGTGTTTTCTATCTTCAGGGACGAGGCCAAGTCCGCAGGCTAGCGCCTGGGCCGGCGAACAGATCGACACGGCAGTGCCATCGATGACGATCGTGCCAGTCATCTGTCGCGGATGCAAACCGAAAATCGACTCGAGCAATTCAGTGCGACCCGCGCCCATCAACCCAAAGATGCCGAGCACTTCACCACCATGAGCCGCCAACGAGACGCGATCGACCAAAGGTCGATGGATGCTTCGACCTGGCAGGGTCAGCGAATCAACTCGCAAACGCTCGCTGCGCTGCTGGGATGCCGGTGAATGCACATACAACTCTTCCAATTTCCGACCGACCATGTAGCGCACGATCTGGTCGCGATCGGTGTCAGCCGTGGATACAGTCGCGACAAACTTGCCATCACGCAGCACCGTGATACGATCGCTAATGCGCAGAAGCTCGTCTAGTTTGTGCGAAACATAAACAATCGCCACACCTGATTGGCGAAGCGAGCCAATCAAACGAAAGAGCGACTCGACTTCTTGATCGCTGATCGCCGAAGTTGGTTCATCCATAAAGATCACGCGCGCCTGCGAGTTAATCGCTTTGGCGATCTCGACCACCTGCTGTTGTCCAACTCGCAGGCGAAACACTTGCGTGTGAGGGTCGATGGTATCGTCCAAGTTGGCGAGCAGTTTACGGGTTTGCAAATACTGCTCGCGCGTCCGAATCAAGCCGGAACTGGATACTAGCTCGCGTCCAAGAAAAATGTTCTCGGCCACCGACATATAAGGGACCAGGTTCAACTCTTGATGGACGAGAGCAATCCCGCGTTCGGTGGCATCTCGCGGACTACTCAAGCGAACAGGTTGTCCGTCTAAGCAAATCGTCCCTTCGTCGGGTGAGATGATGCCCGCGAGGATGCGCATCAGTGTCGATTTGCCGGCGCCATTTTCACCGATTAAACCGTGGACTTCTCCCGCGTGGACCGCAAAGTCGACGTGGTCCAGTGCCAGCACACCTGGGTAGCGTTTGACGATTTGTTCGCCAGCTAATACGTCACGCGTGCCGTTCAAGATAGGGATTGTCGGCTGGCTCACGGGGGCAGTTCCCCGCTGGCCTTGGCAGATGTTCCTGCGGAAGAGGTGTCGTGGCCTTGCACGGTCAGCTGAATTGGAACCAGGCAGATCGGATTGAGATCTGACTGGCCGCCCAGTTTCGCACAGCCCGTAAACTGAACCAGCGCACCGGGCTGCAATCGATCGCGATTAGGCGCGATGATGTCTTGCTCCACTTGCCTGTTGAACTCCGTCGAAACTGCGTTGAACTCTTGTGAGTTCTTAAAATCACTCGCCTTGACTCCCAACGCTTCACGCACGGTGTTACCAACCACAACGCCCAACTCCAGACAGACTCGACGCGGACTGCCATCGACGGTGATCATCACCCGGTCACCTTCGACCGATTGGATCGTTCCTTGACCGGTAATGCAAAAGTAGAAAGCACCGCCTAATCCAGCCTGGCGACCGTATTGTTTCCTGGCTTCGACAGCATCTTGATCAAAAGCATCCCAGAGTTGTTGGACGTCGGTGCCTTTTGCCCGCAACGCCAGGCTGCCTGGCGCGCCCGCACTAGTTGGCTCAGCGCTCGTTGGCTCTGCATTTGTTTGTGTGGCACCAGCTTGTTGTGAACGAGCCGGTTCAGTGGTCGCTTGCAAGTCTTGGCCCGTTTCATCGCCGCCGAGCGGTCGGATATGAAAGAGAGGCAAGAACCAGCAGAGGATACTGAAAGCGACCAGCAGTCCGCTCAAGGTACGCCATCGACGTGACAATCCGCTCACTCCTTCTTGCCGTAGCCAGCGAAGTCGCTGATGTTCGCCTGGGTGACCAGGTCGACATTCACCGGAATTTTCTGCTCAAAGTCGCGTTTGGCAGCGGTCAGGTATTGGTGCGCATATTCGGCAGCCGTTTTCGCCATGAGCTTCGGGTACTGCATCACTGTGGCTGTGATCTTGCCTTGGCTGATGGATTGAATCACGTCCTCTGAGCCGTCGTAGCCGAAGACCTGCACCTTTTCAGCTTTGCCCGCTGCCAGCAGTGCTTGATAGGCGCCCATCGCCATGGCGTCATTGCCACAGAAAACTGCCTTGATGTCGTCATGAGACTGCAAGAGCGATTCCATGACCTCGAGGGCTTTGTTGCGATCGAAGTCAGCGCTTTGTTGGGCAGCCATCTTCAAACCTTCGTAGCGGTCGACCACGGAGTGAAAGCCCTTGGATCGATTCCACGTATTGTTGTCGCCGACCAAACCCAGCAGTTCAATGTACTTCCCTTTATCGCCGACCTTCTCCACAAAGTACTTGCCCAGTTCGACGCAACCGGAGTAGTTATCGGAAAGCAACTGCGCCATGGCAGCATCGTTGGCATTGATTTCGCGATCGATACAGAAGACCGGCACGCCGGCAGCTTTGGCGCGCTTGACACTGGCGATCGAACCATCGGCATCGGTCGGATTGAAGATGATGGCTGAGTAACCGGCGGCAATCACATTGTCGAAGTGCTCGGCTTCCTTAGCGGTGTCATTTTGCGAGTCGAACAGAGTAGCTTGGAGACCGAGTTCCAGGGTGCGATCGCGAGCCGTTTCGCCCAGCACGACGAACCAGGGGTTGTTGAGCGTCGAGATAATCACGGCGACCCGCTGTGGTTTGTCCTGGCTATTGGTGTTTGGGGAACTCGTGCTACCAGCGTTATCTTTGTTTGCGATATCCGCACTGTTTGTCGCGACGTTATTACAACCGACCAGCAGTAGGATAACCACAGTCGTCGTTCGCTCCGCGAACGTTCCGAAAATTGTCGTCGTTCGCTCCGCGAACGTTCTTAACGCCGCTACTTTCGCGGAGCGAAAGGCGACTGTAGGCAATCTAAACATAAACCTCGCCTTGTTTAATTAGTCGGACAAGCGACTGGCTTGCCCCTCCACGACCTTAAAACACTACGCCTGATTTTAGTATCACGTTCGCGTACGGTGTGCACTCACCGGTACGCACGATGACACGGCTCTCGCCGGTCAGTCGCTTAAACTCTTCATGCGGGACTTCGGTCACCCGTGACTGCATGCGATGTTGTTCGAAGACGCTTAAGAGCATCTGGAAGATTGGTTCGTTTTTCTCATGGATCTCGCTGGCTATTATGATTTCCTCAACCATCATTTCGCTGAGCAAAACTTCTAGATTCTTAATCAGCGTTGGCATCGAGTACGCCTGCGGCTGACTGTTAAACGAGTGCAATCCAGCGTCACACAAGGTAATCGAAGCGGTATGACCGATCCGAGCGATCTCATAGCTCAGTTCGCTGTTGAGCAATCGCGTGCGTTTCATAGGACGTGAGGCTCATCAAAGATAAGAACTAGTCAGCGTGTGATCATCCGCAGATCAACTATGCTTTATGCGGTACAACTTCAATTTTGACACACTTGTCAAAGTCGGTAACGGTACCGAATTGCGTTACCAGTTCGTCGAGACTGAAGCGGTGCGAAATCAGGGCAGGGAAGTCGTAGCGATTGGACTGTTGTTGCAGGACCTTTAGGACGGGGCGCCAATTTGTGCCACAATGGAAGACGGAGTGAATATGCAGGTTTTTGGAACAGATGTGGCGCATCACGTCCAGTGGAACCACTTTCTGTAAATCTACCCAGTTGCCGACTTCAATCACAGTACCGCCTTTTCGCACCATTCGCAGCGCTTCCACGAAGGCTTCAGGTTCACCAGCCGACTCGATGACCAAGTCAGGGCCAACTCCTTCGGTCATTTCCTTGACACGACCAATGCGTTCTTCGATATCAATTTTGGATGCGTTCATCGTCACATCCGCGTATAGTTTTTTGGCGACACCCAGACGCAGATCGGACAGATCTGTGGCGATCGACAAGCCCGCGCCATGAATCCGCGCCATGACGCCGTGCAGAATTCCCAGAGGACCATTACCCAGAACAGCCACTGACATGCCTGGCCCGAAGCCTTCGTTTACGGGAGCGAAGGGAACGCTCGCGCGACCAATTGAGTGGAAGGCAACGGCCATTTCCTCAACGAAAACAGCCACATCGGTAGCCATCTGCACAGGGATCTTGAACAGTTGCGTGCGTGGGCGAATGTACATGTACTCGCCAAATCCGCCACGCAGGAACGGTGGCGTATCGGCATTGGGATGCAAGCCGTAAGCTTGGATCTGGTTGTCGCAGGTTGTATTGTTGTATTGATTGCGGCAATACCAACACTCGCCGCAATTTACCTCGACAGCAATCGCGACTCGATCACCAGGCGACAGAAGTTGGCCGTCATAGTCCATGACTCGGGCCGCGTTGTCCCCAATTTCGACGATGGAGCCAATGACTTCGTGGCCGCCGATATACGGGTAGATCGATTTGCCGCGCAGCTCAGTCGCTTCGCCTTTAAAAATATGGCGGTCTGTTCCGCAGATGCCCGACATCTCGACTTTGAGAATCGCCGAGTCGTGATCCATCTTGGGATAGGGAAAGGTACGCATTTCGGTTTTGCCAGGAGCCGTCATCGCCACGGCTCGGACTGTCGCTGGATTGGTCTGCATGATTAAATGTCAGTTCCTGCAAAGAACAAAATGAAGGTCTCGATGTACGTGGTGGATTTGTGCTGGGACTGCACCGTTAAGCCGTTTGTCTCAACGATTGGCTGATTGGGTGATCGAGTTGGCGCGATAAAGATCGTCGACTTCCTGGCGAACCGGAAATGCCGCCTGCGTGCCGATGCGTGTAACGGTAAGTGCAGCGACTACGCTGGCGCGCTGAGCAGCTTCATGCAAGGATAAACCTTCGCCCAGCCATACTGCCAACGCGGCGGAGAAAGCATCGCCGGCGCCTGTTGTATCCACGGCGTCAACTTTCATCACAGGGACCTGTGTCGATTCACAATGGTCAACAATGTATGCGCCCTCGCTACCCATGGTTAGGGCAACCGCCTTGACGCCTTTCGCCATGAGTAATTTGGCAGCTTGCTGTGCATCTTGATCGGTGTTGATTGTGTGTCCGACCAAGTGTTCAATCTCAGTTCGATTCGGTACGCACACATCGCAAAGCTGGAGTAGATCGTCGGGTAATCGTCGCATGGGAGATGGAGTTAATATCGTGCACTTACCAACCTCCCTGGCCATACGAAAGGCTTCGATGGCAACCGCCACTGGGGTTTCAAGTTGGCAGACCACAACATCAGCTCGCTCGATGGCTTTCGCGGCGTTCCGGACGTCGGCCGGCGTCATGGCTGCGTTGGCACCGGGTATAACAATAATGAAGTTCTCTGCTTGATCGTCGACAACGATCGCGGCCGTTCCGGTCGGCTGATTCGCTACGCGCCGAATGAACTCTGTTTGTATGCCTTCCATCTCATATTGACCGATAGCTTCAGCCCCAAACGCGTCATGGCCCACACAGGCGACCAACGTGACGTCAGCCCCAAGCCTGGCAGCGGCCACCGCTTGATTCGCACCTTTGCCCCCCATGCCTTGATGCATCGAACGTCCGGTCAACGTTTCACCGGCTTGGGGAAACCTGGGAGTACGGAAAGTTAAATCAACGTTTGCAGAACCAAGGACACAAATTCGACTTCGATGGGGCATAGGGACTGCAGTGCTCAAGGGATATCGTTTAGGTGATAGCTGCCGCCTGTCGCTTGGCAAACGTTCATAGCAAACCGATGCTTAGTTGGACAGCGCCACTTTGAATCAGCCGCTGGGCGTTAGCCCCGGTTTTTCTGCGTAAATCGTGGCTAACGCCAATACGGGTAGTATCTGAGAAATAGCAGCGAATCACTGCGAATTCGATTCAAAGTGGCGCTGTCCAGTTAGGCAGAACAAGGCTTGGCTGGAGAGCAGAGTTTAGCCACCTGAAAACCGAGAGTCACTCTGTTTTCCAGGAATAAGTCACGGTATCCTAAGGTCGAGGCAACCTAATTGGACAGCGTCACCTGGTAGCCACCGCTGCCAAGCGGTGGATTTCGCCTCCAGCCCAGTCCACCGTCTGGCGACGGTGGCTACGCAGTTTGATGTAATCTTCGAATCCATCTGTTTTGGTGGTTTAAGTCACGGTATCCTATTTTCAATGAAGACATTTGACACCAAACGTCCTGAGTTCTCGCCGTACGGTTTTACCTGCGAGCAGTGGGTACCGCACTGCATGCCCAGACCGGACAGGCACAACGAGATAGAATTGAATCTGCTGACGGCAGGTTCGATTACCTACTTGTTAGGTGGTCGCCGCACCACGATTGCAGCTGGATCGGTGGGTATCTTCTGGGCGGCAGTGCCTCATCAAATCGTTGAATTTGAGGGCGAGACGCCCTATTACGTGGCAACGATTCCACTGACGGAATTCTTGAGATCCGGCATTGATCGAAAAATTGTCAATCGAGTTCTGACCGGCGAACTCTTGATTGATATCGAAATGGATACGGTTGATGAAGCCAGTTTTCGCCGCTGGGAACGCGACTTAAGAACGTCAGTCCCGATCCTGGAGCGGGCCGCGCAGCTCGAGTTAAGAGCCAGGTTGATGCGGTTGTCCCAAAGAATCTCCAACGACCAAACCACTAGTCCACAACCATCGCTCTCGCGGGCTGATCAACTCGCCTGCTTTATTGCCCAGAACTACCAACATCCGTTGACGTCCGAGTCGATTGCAGAGGCCAACGACTTGCAGCCGAACTACGCCATGAATCTCTTTCGCACGACATTTGGCACAACGATGACCGCCTTCATCGTCCAGCATCGCATCACCCACGCTCAGCGCCTGCTGGTTACAACCGACGAGGCCATTCTCAATATCGCCATGGAGTCGGGGTTTCAAAGCCTGAGCCGTTTCAACGAAGCCTTTAAAGAAGCGTGTGGCTGCTCACCCAGAGACTACCGCAAGACGTATAAAAACAATCGGTAGGGCACTGACAAGTGCTTATGGATTGGCAGGTGCTGCCTTGGCGCAGCGCGCCATGCGCTGCGCAAAATCGTGTAGGAACTCCAGTCGCCATTGGCTGACCGACTTGGCTCCGTGGTGCGGGCCTTCAGCAACTTCGGGTGCCAGATTATCCGCCCACCAGTTGGGATGTTTCGCCGTAGGCTTGTTCACACTCTCCAGCGGCGGTGCCACAGCGGTGATGCCGCCTGTCTGGCCATCCAAAGCGGGTACGTTGCTGCGAATGGAAAAATGGAACTGCATGACCGCTTT
>JADLDX010000812.1 GCA_020846515.1 Pirellulaceae bacterium | reverse complement strand
TCCAAAGAAGCGGACGGACTTTGTGTCAAATCGCCCCAGTCGCTTTATCCTCCCAGTGTCCAAGGTAAAGCAGTTTGGGATGACACGCACACGCACATCGTCACCACAATTCTCCTTCAGAGTCTGCGCAGTTGCGGGGCCAACTGCAATGGCACCAGCTGCACTGCGCGCCGCGGCATATTCTATTTCCTCCACACCTGGTTGCGGCATTTCCTGCCGCTCGGACTCAAGCGAGTGATAGTGCGCAATCCAGGGAATGCGTAGCTCTTTTGCGATGTTCTCGGCGCATGGAAAGGTCAGCCAATCGTGCGCACGTATAGCCTTACATTTGGCCTTGCTCAGGAGTGGCAGTAAGGATCTGGCGACATCCGTAAATTCCTCGACTAAATCGACGATGTGAGCAGGCGGCCCATAGGAATAGGCACCAGTTCCGTAAGCCCCACCATTTTCGGACGGCAAACCAGCACAAATCAGATCGATGTCATGACCGAAGACATTGAAATCCACATCCGTCGTACGCCATGGAATAAGAACCACCAGGCTCTTACCTTCTGCGACCAGTTGAGATATGAGATGATAAGCGGCTGTCCATCCGCCGCCGGACACAACATTGGGATATTCCCAAAGGATCATCAGAACGCGATCCTCTTCGTTCTTCGCTCCAAACTTTGAGAGCAGATATCTGCTGGTCTCTTCATCGAAAGTGGCCGTTCTCCAGCTCTTGGCTAGACGCCATTTCTGTTCGCGAAGTTCGGAGGCACCTGTTAGAGTCGCATGATAGAAATCTGCATCGAGAATACGTGCGCCCTTCAGTTTACTCCTAGTCAGGTTTGCTTTGACGAGTGAGGCTCCGGCTAGGTCTGCATATTCTAGGTTGGCGCAAGTGAGATCAGCGCCTTTGAAGTTTGCGCCTTTCAGATTGGAAGCATCAAACCGAGCACCGATTAATTTCGCATCACGAAAGCTACAGTCTTCCAGTTTAGAGTCGCGAAAATCAACTCCACTTAGGTTAACTCCGTCAAAACTCCCGCCACAGATTGACAATCCTTGCCAGGATACGGACCGAACCACGTCCGGTGACGCGTGTTTAAAGGCCAACTCGAGTGCAGGCACCAAAGTCCGTTCTACGACTCGCGGTTGCTCATGCCGAGCGGTTGTTGCCAAGGCGGTAACCGCCCGCGCGTGAAATGACGGGTCTTCATTCGTGAGGAAGTGCTGTATGCCAGTGATCGATCGCACCTGCTCCTGGGTGCTAGTGCTAGTTAAGCCGGCGCAAAGCGAATTCAGGGCTGAAGCCGCTTGGTTATACTTGGACTCCGATTTTTCTGAGTAGTGCTTGTTCACTGCGATCCAGACGCCAGCTCCGGCCGCTATTACAGCCACGAGTGCACTAACATTTGCTAGTAGGGTCAGCAGAAAAAAAGATTTTCGTTCATTTTCGATTCGCAGGCTGACCGCCTCTTGCCTTGCCTTCTCCGCTTCTGGTTTGTCAATGTTTGACAACTGTTCAATGACCTTCGTGGAACGAATGGAGTACTCGCGAGCCAGCCAAATTTGCGCAATGATGAAGATGACGGCAGCCACGATAATTACCGTTAGCGTTTTAAGACTACTCATACGCTCTTAGGCATCGTTCAAAAATAAGTTACCGGATTGGGGTTGATTTTATCAAGCCATATTCGGCATGCTGTGGGCATGCCGGACGCAGCCCTGGTTAGGAAGATCCGAAGAAAGTATACCACGCTAGTTGGAGACCTTGATGAACGAGGTCTTCGTAGATGGGCTGCAGTGGAAGCCGAAGCGATTGGTCGCGGTGGCATAGTGGCTGTTGCTATGGCCACCGGATTGTCTGACCGGACGATACGAAGCGGAATCAAAGAGATTCACTACGTTCATCAATTGGAGTCAGGCAGGCAACGTCGTAAAGGAGGTGGTCGCAAAGCAATTGCAGCGAGTAATCCAAAGACGATTGCGGCTGTCGAAGCGTTAGTTGAACCTACCGAGCGTGGAGACCCGCAGTCTCCACTGCGATGGACTTGCAAGAGCCTAACCAACTTGGAGGCGGAGCTTCAGCTCGAGGGATTCGACATTGGCAGAGTGACGATTTCCAAGATCTTGCGTAGCCTTGGCTATTCCCTGCAAGGCAATCGCAAAACGCGGGAGGGTATCTCTCATCCAGATCGCAATGCACAGTTTGAGCACATCAACAAACGGATTATTGCTTGTCGGCGACAGCACTGTCCGGCAATCTCCGTTGATACGAAAAAGAAAGAAAACCTTGGCAATATGGCCAATGTTGGACGAGAGTATCGACCCAAAGGCACGCCCATTGAGGTCGATGTCCATGATTTCCCCAGCAAACGAACCGGCAAGGCTATCCCTTATGGTGTTTATGACATTGCTACAAATCAAGCTTGGGTATCCATTGGCATCGACAGTGACACCGCTCAGTTCGCGGTCGAAGCAATACGAAGGTGGTGGGAGGACCTCGGTAGTAAGCGATATCGGCGTCCGAAGCAGATCCTGATTACGGCTGACAGTGGTGGCAGTAACGGTCCTCGCAATCGACTGTGGATGCTTGAGCTTCAATCGCTTGCCAATGAAATTGGAACCGCGATTGAAGTGTGCCACTACCCGCCCGGCACGAGCAAATGGAACAAGATTGAGCACAGTGTATTCTGTCACATCACAAGGAACTGGCGCGGCGTTCCGCTTGAGACCTATCAGGTCATTGTGAATCTGGTAAATTCAACGCGTTCAAACGAGGGCTTGGAAGTTCACTGTTGGCTCGATGAGTCGCACTACGAAAAAGGCAGGAAAGTCACCGACGAAGAAATGCAGACCGTACATCTGAAACGCTGCCCCTTTCAAGGTGATTGGAACTACAAAATCATGCCGAAGTCTAAATCTAGAATCCGGTAACTTATTTTTGAACGATGCCTTACCGGCCGTAAACGCGAAGATAGGTACAGGTCCAGACTAGCCCGAGTTGATCTACGATGCATTTGATCTTTACCAGCCAGGTGGTGACCGCGCGAGAACTCGCGTTGTCGATCACTGAGTCACGAAAATGAGACCTGACCCCGTTTAATGGTGTTTACGCTGCCCCATGAATTCAACCTGCTGATCTACGTAAACGACTCCAGCATGCTTGAGATGCTGATGGTCATCAGCAAGGAAACCATCCTGCGCGTGATGCGGGACGAGTTTGGCTGTGTGCCTGCAATCACCCAGATGCTGCATACCTGGGGACAGAAGGGCAACGGGCATGGGCATACACACAACCTGACCACCGCCGGTGGGCTCTCACTGGATGGAACCCGCTGGATCACGGTCGATCCTAACCATCCCAAGATGCAGCCTGAGCATTTGGCCAAAGTGTTCCGCAAGATGTTTGTCACACGCGTCGGTCACAGGCTCAGGCGCGACAAGCTCATCTGGCCCACTCGCAGCTTGCTGCCACAGGGCGATTGCCATCAGGCCTTGGGGCTGAATTCGCAAGAGCAGATGCTCTGGCTGTGTGGGCCAGAAAGTCGCTCGTTTCGCCGAGACGAGCAAGCAGAAGAGAGTGAAGTAGGCCGTAACAAGCCGCTAGGAGCAGTTACGGCAATGCCCAGTGGCATTGTGCCGACTGGTGAGGAGACACCGAACTGTCACGTCACGCCGCCGGAACCGCGCCTAGCGGCTTGTTCCGGCCTACAGGCTCCGGCAGTGAAGAGAGCCACGCGGCGTAAGCGCGATCTGACCGCACAGGAACGTATATTCTTAAAGGAGCGCAAGGCCCAGAAGTGGATCGTGCATTGCCAAGTGACACCTCCGGGCTACAAGGGCCCCAAGCGGGCTATCTCCTATCTGGCTCGCTACATGGCGGGAGTCGCCATCAGCGATCAGCGATTGGTCAGTGATTCAGATGGCGTGATCACCATCAGCTACAAGGATTACAAGAACCGAAAGAAGACTGGCAAGAAGTACGGCGAATTATCCTTGTCGATCGCTGAGTTCATGCTGCGCTTCATGTTGCATATTCTGCCACGTAACATGGCTCGGGTGCGGCATGCGGGGCTGTTCACGGCCAGCGGACGCGAAGTGCGGCTGGCCAAATGCCGCCTGCTCATTCTGGCAGCCAAGCAAGGACCCGTGGTTATCGAGAGCAGCGGTACCAGCTACGAAGCCGCTCCGCTTCATGAGCAGACTCAAGAGATGATGACCGAACAACGCGCAGCGGTAGAGCCAAGCGCGAATGCTGAGGCCATCATCGATGAGCAGGCGACGGAAGAGAACGCTGTCGCTTGCGAGGCAGACGACGAGCCGCCGAAGGCTCGCAC
>JADLDX010000811.1 GCA_020846515.1 Pirellulaceae bacterium | reverse complement strand
CGGCGATCTTCAGTTCGGCTGCGTATTCATCGCCAATGGCCAGCCAGAATGCTCCTGCCGGGCTGAGCACTCGACGGATCTCCGACATCCACTGCTCACTCCACTCCAGATATTTTTCGCTCTCCAGTCGATCGTCGTATTCGTCGTAATCGTAACCGATGTTGAACGGCGGGTCGGCGAAGGCCAGTTGCACGGAACCATCCGGCAACGCCTGCATGCCTTGTATGCAGTCGCCATGATGTATGCGTCCCAGCATTGGTTCGATCGATGGCGACATGGGAGTAGTTTTCACTGTGGGAATTGTCTGCACTTCAAAGACTTGAGTTTAACGCAAGATAGGATCTGTCCCATAGGGCATCGACCACTCAATAGGGGTGCTGAAGCTGCGAGAAGAATTTTTCTAATTCGAGGGAATAAGCTGCCGCCCAACTGGCTCTAAGCTACTGGAACAACGATTTTTTTCGAGTTACCCGGCTTTTCGGTGGTAGTATCCCCGCAGATGGCGCTGCCGACCGGGCACAAGTTTACCTGGAGATATTGAGATGAAGAAGTTTGCATTGTTGGCCGTGTTGGGTTTGGCTGCTGTTGGTTGTGAGCCAGCTCCGACTGCCCCATCGAACCCAGAACCAGCCGCTGCCACCATGCCTGGCGATGCCGCCGCCATGCCTGCTACCCCAGCTCCTGCCGAAGCTGCACCAGCCGCACCAGCCGAAGCCGCACCTGCGACTCCTGCCGAACCAGCTAAGTAGTTTTGGCGATTGGCCCGGGCCAATAATTTCTGCTGAAACAAGCTAAACATCGCAAAGCACAACAGGTTGCTCAACCTGTTGTGCTTTCTTTTTTTGCCTGACGTGAGTCGTGCTGAGGATGTCAACGGCGTCGATCTTCATGTGGGCCGAAAACCGTGGGCTAGCGCCCGGATAAGACGACCGTGGGCTAGCGCCCTGCGGCTGATTAGCCGCAAGTGCGCTAGCGTCTGGTTTAGCCCGACTAAGGATCGACGCCCACGTAAACATGGGCCCTTGGCCAAATGACTTCCAACTGCGTCTCAAAAGCACTACATTTATGGTAGAGCTTGGAAGAGTGATGGATGGGCCACTCCATCAATATCTAGATGTGTATCTGGATGCGTTTCTGGTTCGTAGTGGTTCTTGGCGGGGCAATCTTACACGCGAGGCAAAAGATGAGCGGACCTATCCACCCCTTGTGCAGCAGCGACCAACTGAGACGCAGTTTTGCGATTTGGAGTCTGGCCATCTTTGGCTCGCTCACCACTAGCGGTTCCGTACGCCTAGAGTCATCGGTGTGGGGGGCAGATGATCCACCAGTCGGCACCAAGGCCGATGAAAATGCCCAACCCAAAGCCGCAGCAGACAACACTGAGAAAAAAGACGCTGAGAAAAAAGACGCTGAGAAAAGCGATGCGGACAAGTCCGCCGCTCAGGGGGCTCCGTCTGCGCTAACGCGGCAGGCATTTTTAAAATTGTTGCAAGCCAAAAAGTTTGAAGAAGCTGGCCAACTAGTGGATGAGGCTTTAGCCAAGCAGGTGGAAGGAAGCAACCTGTACAACAGTTACTTGCTTTCAAGTTATCAATTGCAAACCGATGCGCAAGCTGCCAAGGCACGCTTGGAAAACGTTGTCAAGTTAAGTGCCCAGCTGATCGAGTCAGGAAATGATAGTGAGACGACTCGTACGGTGTTTGCGATGAGCCATCAAGCGTTGGCCATGTCGCTCGACCGGGATGGTAAGACCGATGAGTCGCTGGAGAGTATCAAGAAAGCGCTGGTGGTATTGAGCAAGCTGCCCAATGCCGATCAACTGACGCCGGCGTTCACTTCTCTACAGGCCAGAATGCTCGTAAAAAGCGGTCGAATCGAAGAGGCCCGGGCGGTGATTGAGGAGTCGGTCCAGGCTGCTTTCGCCCTAGTGAAAGAACGATCCGATTCCACCACGCGACGGGCATTAGGCACCGCCGTCTCCAACTACAACTCGACGCTGGGTACCAAAGTCCCCGACGACGTGCGGAAAGCTTACACTGCCGCAGAGACCATTTTACGAGAAGCGGTTGATGCTGAGTCTTCAACCTTTAACGACTTTAGTGCTTACCAGAATCTACAAAACAATATGGCCATGTCGCTAGCAGACACCGACGCGTCGGCAGCCATGGCGATGATCGAAGGCTTGGAAACTTTAGGGGCGAAGTTGGCTGATCGCTGGGACGATAGCGACCAGTCGCGATGGAAATCCGCGCAGAGCCTGTTGAGTCAAACGGCTCGGCGCATCAAGTCCAAACTGCTTCATCAGTCGCTGCTTGGACAGCCGGCGCCCGAATTTGACATCGAAGAAGTGGTCAACATGCAACGCGTGTCTTGGCCTGACCTGAAAGGCAAGGTTGTCCTGATCGACTTCTGGGCGGTGTGGTGCGGTCCGTGCATTGCCACGTTCCCACACTTGCAGCACCTGCAACAAACCTACGCCGACAGCGGCCTGGTAATCGTGGGCGTTACGCGCCAGTACGGTTACACGTGGGATAAAGAGGCGGGCAAGCAGATTTCCAAGAAAGATGCGACACTCGCTGAAGAATTGGAAATGCTGGAAGAGTTTCGCAAATCGCACAAGCTGGAGCATGGTTTTGTGGTAACGCCAGCCGGTAGCGAATATGGTTCGAAGTTCGGCGTTACCGGTATTCCGCAAGCTGTGTTGGTAGATCAGGATGGCAAGATTGCCATGATCCGCGTTGGCTCCGGCGCCGAAAACTCAAAGGCCTTAGAGGAGAAAATTCGGAGCCTAATGGGCCTCGAGACCGGCAGCAAATAAGTCCTGTATCGGCGAGCGTAATTCCCAGTTACCAAAACATTTCCCCATTCGGCCAACGGCTGAAAAAACCAAGGAATATTGTTGAAAAAGAGCTTTGTAATCGATCAACGCGTGCCAGCGCCAGCACGCCATGCCCTGGCGCTGGTTCAATCTCATCTGAAAGTTACTCGCGCTATTGCCGCTGAACTACTGCATGACGGATTGGTCAGCGTCAACGGTAAAGTTGTACGTCAACCGCATTGGCGACTGGTACCGGGCGATCTGCTGGATATCGAGTACACACCGCAGCCGGCGGCCACTCCCTCCAAACGCAAGAAAGTTAAACGCGACCCGTTTGAAATCGCCTACGACGACGAGTATTTGATGCTGGTCGTTAAACCGGCCGGCTTGCTGACGGTACCAACACCTAAACGCGAATCCAATACGCTGCTCAGCAACATCAATCGCTGGTTAGAGCGACAGCAGCCCGGGGTGCAAGCCTTTAGCGTGCATCGATTGGACCGCGGTGTCTCTGGTTTGCTGGTATTTGGCAAATCGCTGGAAATGGCCATGGCATTGCGTGAGCAGTTTCAGCAGCGCAAGCCAAAACGCAAGTACACGGCGATTGTGGTCGGGCAAATGGAGTCACCCTCGGGCACCTTTCGCAACTATTTGGCCACGGATGCTGACTTAAATCGTTATGCTACGGACGATCCAGAAGGTGGTGAGTTGGCGATCACTCATTACGAAGTGCGCGAACAATTTGGCGATTCAGCCATCTTGAGTGTGCAGTTGGAAACAGGTCGTCGCAACCAGATTCGCGTGCATCTGGCCGACGCAGGCCATCCGATCATTGGGGACCCACGGTACAAAAGCGATCAGGCTCGACATCGATTTTGGCCTCACTCACGCATGGGCTTACACGCCGAAACGCTCGGTTTGAAGCATCCGGTCACCGGCGATCCGCTCGAGTTCGTCGCCCCTTGGCCGCAGGACTTTCGCGACTTCCGGCGCAAAGCCAGTAGAACTTGAGCCGGTGATGAATCGCTGGGGGCAAAGCAAACGCGGCAGTTTCCATAGACAACAGTAGAAAAGGACCTAAGCAGTGGGTTTGATTGCGGAGAAGTTTCGAGCGGATCCTCGAGTCGCAGAGGCTCGTCGTTTATTGGCAGCTGCCTTGGCCGATGCTCAGGCCCAGTTGCCTGGCCCGCAAGGTCCCGACGCAGCCTTGGTCGAGCATTACAAGGGGTTGCTGGCCCGACTGGCGATCGCTCGAGGCGGAGCCACCTATTTTCCATATCTCAGTAGTGGTCTGGGCAATGGTCCACTGGTCGAACTGGCCGACGGTAGCATCAAGTTCGACTTCATTACGGGCATTGGCGTGCATGGCTTGGGACACAGCCATCCTCAGTTGATGGATGCCACCATCGATGCGGCGCTTGAGGACACGATCATGCAAGGCAACTTGCAACAGCATCCGCCATCGCTGCGTTTGTGCGAGCGGATGTTGGGGCTGGCCAATCACCAGGGCGCTCAATTGGCTCACTGCCTGCTGTCGACCAGCGGTGCGATGGCCAACGAAAATGCACTAAAGATCGCTTTTCATAATCGGCAGCCAGCCGATCGAATATTCGCCATCGACAACTGCTTTGCCGGTCGTTCCATCGCGACCGCCCAGTTGACCGATAGACCACAATATCGCCAGGGGATTCCGACCGCACTGGCCGTCGATTACTTGCCTATGGTGACGACTGAATCATCAGCCGCCGATGTGGCCGCCGGATTGGCGGTGATGAAAAAGACTCTAGCTCGCTATCCAGGCAAACACGCAGCGGTGTGGTTGGAATTGGTGGCTGGCGAAGGCGGATATTATGCAGCGTCGCCCGAGTATATTCGAGGCATCTGCGCGGCGGCCCACCAAGCCGGGGCGCTAGTAATATTTGATGAAGTGCAGTCGTTCTCGAGGTTG
>JADLDX010000810.1 GCA_020846515.1 Pirellulaceae bacterium | reverse complement strand
GGTGTAGGAGTGGCAATTGCCCTCGATCGCTCGACTGGGGCAAATCGCGTGTCGCTGGCTGGCACAGTTACGGCTCGCGCGCAGAACATGAACATTGTAGCCAGCTCCAACGCGGGTGACTCCCACGTCACCACCGCCACGTCTGGTGTCGGCGCATCAAATTTCGCAGGCGCGGGTGCATTCGCTTCGAACAAACTCGACACTACGACACTGGCCAGTCTGGCCAGCGAAGCTTCGCTTGACGCCGCAACGACTCGGCTTCAGTTCTCGGCCCGCAGTCAACCAAGTCTCAATGCGGAGGCCAAACCGGCTACAACCAGCGATGCGACTCCCAAGGAGGGCCGCGGTGCGTCGATCGCGCGCAACAAACTAACTAATAACACACAAGCTGCTATCGCTGACAAAGCTATGTTAAGCGGCGGCAGTGAGCTAAGCGTACTAGCCAATTCAAGCGAAAACGTGACGACGACATCCATTACCGGCTCTGAGGGGGGCAACAGTCTCAATGCCGGAGTTGGCCTGGCGGTGGTTGACTCAAATACGTTGGCAGCTATCGGATCAGGACCAGCCATCAACGTCTCAGGAGTCGCTACTGTTAAATCTACGCATCTTGGCAATGTAACGACCTCGGTAGACGGCACAACCGTCGGGCAAACTGCTGCCCGCGGCGGGTCGTTTGCTTTAAATGACGTCGATGCAATAGTGAATTCCACGGTGGATCGCGTACTTACCGCTGCAGGCAAAATTGACGTCGACTCTGAAGCATCAGGTAAAGTAACCGCGGTTGCCAAGGCGAGCGTCCAGGGGACAGGCACAACGAACACCACAGCTGATCAACAAGCTGCTGCTGAACAGGCTGCCGGTGGCTCAGATAAACAAGCTCCTTCAGCCGATGCGTTGGGCAAAGTTAGCGCGGGCGCGGCAGTGGCAATCAACTTGGTTGATGTCAAGTCAATCAGTCAAGCGAAAAGCGGAGCGCGGCTGAACTCCACTGGACCGGCTGGTGCTGTAGCACTCAGCTCTTCAAATACAACTGATAGTTCGGCTAACAGCGACGCGAGCGCCGTTGGTGCCGGTACTACAACGGATGGCAATACCACGGGCGGTACAGAAAAAGGGCGGGCAGTTTCCGTGGCCATTAATCGCGCTGCCGTGAGGAGCGAGGCCTCAGCAACTGCAACTTCAACCCTCGCGGCGAACAACGGAATATCTTTCGATGCCAATTCAAGTGTCGGCGACGACTCGCAGCGAGATTTCTCTGCCGAGGCCATCTCAGGAGCGGGTAGTCGCAAGACTGGTGTGGCTGGTAGTTTTGCTCTCAATCGAGTTGATAACACATCAGCCGCAAAAGCTGATGGTGCCGCTCTGAATGTGGGTAGTGGCAGCCTGAATATTCAAGCCACCAACACGGCCACCAATACGGCCAAGGCCAGTCCCTCGATACCAACTACCGGCAGCGATCGCGGAGTGGGCGCCTCATTCGCCTTGAACATTGCTAACAATGATACGACTGCGCTAGTCGATGTGGCCTCGTCCATCACACACGCAACCGGTGCGATAGGCAACCCACGCTCAACAATCTTAGCCACTTCCAATCAGTCGGTGGTCACCGAGTCCAAAGGTGGTAGCGGTGCAGAGGATTCCGACAGCAAACGCACACTTACGAGTGTCTTTGGCATTCAAGCGGTCAACAACACCACCCTCGCGCAGAATTCAGCACTGACCACAAATCGATTAGGCTCACTCGAGGTATCCGCAGACCTTACGGCCAACGAATCTCTGTTGGCTGAAGGCCAATCGACTGGTACGGAGAAATCGCGCGGGTTGGTCGTTGCATTGGACATGGGCAATAATCAAACACATGCCAATGCCAGTGGACTGATGACCACGACCGGTTCCGTAGCAGTCAAGTCGAATGCCGACATTGTGCAAACTGTCAATAGTAAAGCTGCTGCTAAGGGTGGTGATATAACTCCAACCACAGGCGGTGCTGACAAGAACGTGGACGATGCCAAGAAATTGGCGATTGATCAAGGTGCGGCGGATAACGGCGAGTCGGAGAAGAGCCTCGAAACTCCCGAAGGCTCAGTCGCGTTTGCGGCCGCCTTGGCTGTCGGGATCTCGACGAGTTCCACGACTGCCGAGCTAAACGACGATGCACGCGTCACGACCGGCGATTCGGTTGCCGTACTCTCGACCAGCCAAATCACTTCGACAGTCAAGGCAGACGCAACTGCGGTGACTGTTGATGCAGCGCAAGAAGAAGCCGCCACAGGCACTGATGAATCGCAAAACTCCGACGCGAACGACGCTCGAGGACGCGGTGTTGGAGTGGCATTATCCATGAATGTTTATAGAGTCGAGACCATAGCCACTGTGGG
The DNA here is from genome assembly GCA_020846515.1 of Pirellulaceae bacterium. Taxonomy (GTDB): domain Bacteria; phylum Planctomycetota; class Planctomycetia; order Pirellulales; family Pirellulaceae; genus Aureliella. The sequence goes on along the minus strand of JADLDX010000810.1, from coordinate 6,063 downwards.
CAACCGGGCTCGGGTTCAAGGGAGCAGCTTGACCGTCACAGCGGGAAGTCCAACGGAAAGCAAGAGTAGCTTTGTTACTGAATCCGTTTCAGGTGCTGGCGGTGGAGAAGTTGGAACAGCCGGCTCGTTGGCCATCAATGGCATAACCAATACAGTTGACGCGCGGATTAAGGCCGCGACCATCGATATCGAGGCGGGGGCCTTAAAGGTTGAGGCTAGCAGTTTATCAGATTCGTCCAATACGGCTAAGCCATCAACAAATGCAAGTGGATCGAAACGCGGCCGTGGCGCATCGGTCGCGATTAATGTAACGCGCAATACCACGCATGCAGAGATTGAAGATAACGCTTTGGTGCGCGATGCGACTACACTCACACAAGCCGGTGCAGGCGACGTGTCGGTACAAGCCAACTCGGTCCACAACACATCCACCATCGCTAAGGGTGGTGCAGGCGCCGAAAAAGACACCGGCGAAGCGGCAGTCACTTTTGTGGATGCGTTGGCGCGTGTGGTCAACGACACCAGCGCGCGTTTGTCAGGTTCGGCGACCGGTCGCAGTCACGCAGCGGGCAATGTGTCGGTTGAATCCAAGCATCAAGGTTCAACAATAACCAATGCGGAAGGCGATAGTCGCGCGACCAAAACAGCGGTCGGCCTGGTCTTCGAAATGGATTTCGTTAATGAAACAGCCAGCGCAGAGATCGCAGGCAATTGGGACAGCGATGGAAATGTCAATGTCTCGGCAAACAACTCAGCGACCTCGACCGGCAACGCCAAGGCTAGCGCTCGTGGTGGCGAAGCAGACAAGAAGTCCGACGAGCTGGGCAAAGGTGAGGTATCCGTTAAGACCAGTAGTTCCAAAAACATATTGGAGAAAGCGGATGATAATCAGGCTATCGATGAAGATACTCCCGAAGCAGAAACTCCGGATGGCTCGATGAGTTTGGCTGGTGCGTTTGCTCTCAACGTTGGTCGGTCCACGGCTACTGCTCACGTGGCTGGCGGTGCAGACGTAAAGGCTGAAGGCTCCATGCAGGTTCGAGCCAAGTCTCAAGTGAGTATCACCACGGTCGCAGACGCCAGCGCTGTAGCTATACCGGCTGGTGAAAACAATGATGTGCAGAGTGGACAGAACGGTGGCAACAATCAGCCGCCGGTTAAGCCTGATCCATCGCAAACCGGTGTCGGCGTGGCCATTGCACTTAATGTGGCCAGAGTCAAGTCGGAAGCCATGGTAGCTGGCAATGCCACGATTCGGGCGGCGACCTTGACAGTCGACGCCGGTACCGATGCTGCGGGAGAAAGTGATCACAACTTCTCTGCACAATCCATTTCAGGTGCCGGAGTCGATAAGATTGGCTTTGCTGGTGCGTTGACGATTCAGTCGGTCGAGAACGATTCGCTGGCGGCAATTCGCAATGGAGCCAACGTGCAACTTGTCGCGTCGAGCAATCCAGATCTGGCTGCGGTCAACCAGAATTTGACGGTTAGTTCGCGGAATGAGACTACGAGCGTGGCGAAAGCGGATGCGAGCGTTGCAGGCAGTCCCACAACTGGTATTGGGCCATCGATTGTAATCAACGCGTCACAAAACAGCAGCCATGCGGAAGTCACCGGGGCAATCTTTACAGGTCAAATGAAAGACTTCGTAGTCGATGCAAGCGGCGACTACTCTGCTCACACTCGCGCTGAGACGGGTGCTACCTCCAAGCCCACGTTACAAGGCGAAGGGGGATTGGCAATTAGCCCTGCACTAGCAGTCGGTGCGCACCGCACATCTACGTTAGCTGCCGCAGGGAAAGACACGCAATCCATCGATGTTGTGACTACCGGCAACTTCCAAGTTCATGCAACTCACAGTAGTACCAGCATTAGTTCGGCAGAGTCGATCGTCAATGGCTCTGGAGACACCGCCATCGGTACTCCGGTTGCCGTCAATATAGCGCGCGATGAAGCTCATGCGAATGCGGCCGGCCAATTTGTAGTCGGCGGTGATGCTAGTGTCCGGGCATTGTCCGAAATTGACGCAATCGTTGGTGCTGAAGCGACCCACAACGGTTCTCGGGCCGGCAGCGGTGAAGCCAAAACTATTCAAGATCGCGCGCAGTCTTGGGCTCAGGGTTTTCGTCGCGAACCAGGTGAACCGCGCGAAAAGATTCTGGACCGTCTGGAAGACCGGCTGACGGAAGTTGGTGACAAGCTTACCGAGTTAAGCGAGGCCGCCATGGAAACGACAGGTATCGCAGCAGCGGGAGCAGCCAACGTAGTGATCGGGAAGACGCTAGCTGAAATCAGCGGTACGCTCAACGCTGTGGGTATTGTCGAAGTGATCGCTCAGTCGGATCGAGATGTGGCCGCTCTCGCAGATGGCCTGGCAGTTGCGCCTACAAACGAAGATTCATACGGCGGTGCCATCGCAGTGAATATCGCAGAGCAAACGATTGAGGCGCGAGCCCATAACGACAATGGGATATCTGGACGACAGGTTTCTGTACGAGCCGGTTCCGAAGAGGGAAACTCTCATGCTTTGAAAGCCAGAGCAAAAGCCGGTGGTGGTGCCAAGGATGATGGCTTCGCGGGCTCGATCGCGCTCAACTTTGCTGATGACAAAATTGAAGCATCGATCGGCAAGACACCTGTCGAGAACGGCCAATTGACCATGAATGTGTCGGCCACCAGTGGCATCAACATCGCTGCCAACAGCAACTTGGAAGTGCAGAACGTGGCTGGTGCCGGGGCGGTGGGAGTTTTAGCCGACGGTAAAGGTGGTGCACTGGCGGTCAATTTCATTCGCTCAGAAACTAATGCTCTGACTGGTCCCACCACGACATTGACTACTGGTGGAACGCTACGGATTGTCGCAGACAGTCAAATCAATCCCACTCGCGGCGATCTGATCGGCGATCCAATCGCTTTAGCAGCGGGCGGATCAGGAGGAGGAGATCAAGCTCGCGCCGGTGCGGCAGCCGTCAATATCATCAACGAATCGACCCGCGCTGAGATTGGTGAAGGGAACGTGGTCAATAACACGACGATTACCGGTCCACGCGGTGTTCAATTGCCGGGTAGCGTTGATGTGCAAGCCAGTAGTCACACCGAACTAAATACAGGTGCCGGCGCCATCGCATTGGGACTTAAGCTCGGTCGCAGCGTGGGCGTAGCAGTTAATTTTGTTAACCAAGAGGTTACAGCCCAGATCGGTAACGGCTCAACCGTGACCGCAACTGGCAACGTGCAAGTCGATGCATCTGCGGTAGAAGATTATTTCTCGATCGCAGCTGCTCCAGCATTTGGTGGTTCGGTCAACAAGCCGAACTATGGTGGAGCGATCCAAGTCTTGTCGCAGATCAACTCAGTGGATTCCAAGATCGGTGATCAGGCTACCGTCAGCGCTGGTGGAAACGTTACTGTCACGGCCGACAATAGTGTTCACGTCGATGGCATTGCAGGTGCTGTAGCTGCTGCCCAGAATCAATCGATCGGTGGATCGCTAAACATTGTCTCGCTCCTAGATCGATCGGAAGCCTCTGTAGGCCAAGCAGCGACTATTAATACTGCGGGTACCATTGGATTGACTGTAGAAGCTACTGGTCAAGAGAACTTGTTACCGATAGCAGTTGGTGGCAGCGGTGCGGGCTCTGAAGCATCCGCAGGCTCGATCAACTTTATCCATGTTGACGAGAATACTCTGGCGCACATTGATGATGGTGCCACTGTGAATGCGAAGAACGTCACTTCACCAGGTACCACGCGTCCAGGTATTAAAGTCCATGCACAAAACGATCTATTGCAGAATAGCGTCTCCGGTGTCATTGCGGGCGCCGGCAAGAAGGGCATCGGCGGCTCGCTGGATGCTGTGCTGATCGACAAAACAACTCGCGCTTATGTTGGCAGCGGTGCCCAGTTAGATTCCGATCAAAACATTAGCGTGACGGCAGATTCCTCTGAAAACATCCTTTCGGTGGCCGCTTCCGTGGGTGCAGCCGGAAATACTAGTGTTATGGGAGCCTTGGCTGGTTACAGTGTTGATGTTACCACGCAAGCTGTGTTGGGTGACAATCCCACCGATGCTTTGGAGCCGACCGTGGCTGCGACGGCTCATGCGCGTGGCAGCGTGCTCGTTCAGGCTAACGATCAAAATGAAATGGACTTTGTCAGTGGTGGCGCGGGTGTCTCGGGTGGTACTGCAGTGGGTGGCGCAGCTTCGATAGCTTCCGTACACAAGAATACTGAAGCGCGAATTGCCGAGTTGGCTGAAGTCAACGCGGATGGACTGGGTACGATCGATGCCGTATCGGCCAAGAACGGGCAGTTTAATATTGTTTTCTTCAACGGCTCGTTTGATACCAACCGCGTCGCACCGCCCACCATTGGCGGCAAAGATCTCGATGGCGATCAAGTCAATGACCTAACCGATGCGAGTTTTGCTCATCCACGTATCGCAACCGCCTCGACCGAGAGCCGACGCGGAGTGATTGTTACTGCGACCAATGCGGACGATATCGCGCAGATCGTAGCTGGTGCCGGGATTGGTGCTGGGTTCGCAGTTGGTATGTCGACTCCAGCCACGATCTTGCGAGTCGATGCGACGGCAGAAATTGGCGATAGTGCTAAAGTCAATGCCAACAATCAAGCTACGGCCGGCGGAACACAATCCGTGTTGGTGGCCGCTGGCAATGACTTGTCGCAACTCACCATATCCGGTGCGTTGGGAGTTTCGGGAACTGGCGCTATTGCACCATCTGCCAATATCGACTCTTCGAAGTTGAACACCACAGCGGCTATTGGCGACGGTGCGATTGTTGCGGCCAGGCAAGACGTAGAAGTGCGTGCTAACACCACTGAAGATACGATGATGATTACTGCCGCAGGCAGCGGCGGCGGCAGTTTTGGCGGCAGCGGCTCGGTAGCGGTGTTTAAGCTGGAGAACCAAACGCATGCTTCAATCGGCGCTGGAGCTGACGTAGATGCCGGCGGCAATGTGGTTGTCTTCGCCTCTGATAAGAGCGATTTGGACAACATTGCAGGGGCGGCCGGTTTGGGATTTGGCGGTGGTGTGGGTGTGTCGGTCGGTGTTAATGCGATTCACAAGGACACCCAAGCCTTTATCGCCAATGATGCGAAAGTGGACGCCCAAGCCCATTCCAACTCCGTCGGAGTTTTGTCAGCGATCAATTTCAGCACCAATACCATCAGCTCCACCACCACGCGCGGCGTGATCGTGCAAGCCTACTCGAGTGAAGAGCTGTTAAATGTCGCCGCTGCAGGTTCGGCTGGGTTCGGTGCAGGTGCAGGTAGTTTGAGCGTGAACGTGATTGACGCGGATACTACCGCCTTTATCGGTGATCGAGCTCAGATCAACACGACAGCTAGTGGAGCTGACGCAACTCAGTCGGTGCATGTATTGGCAGGCAACGAGGTCAAAGGCCGCTCGATTTCGGGTGGCTTAGCTGTAGGAGCCGGGTCGTTTGCAGGCGCCGGTGATATTGGTGTAGTACGCAACGATACGACTACTTTCATTGGCGAAGACGCAGTCATCAAAGCCAATAACGATATCGTCGTACACTCACTGGCCGCAGAGGATATTCTGAGCTTGGGGGTCAGCGGCGGATTTGCGGCGACGGGCGCTTTCTCAGCTGCGGCCTCTGTGTGGGTGCTGGGCAGCCAATTTGATGCCACCTATACCGATGATACTGACACGACAAACTCGCTACAGAATGGCGACTCGACAGTTGACCAACAAGCCACTGGCGAAGCCACTGGCGCGCGCCGTGGACTGCTGTCTTCGCTGAATAATTACAATGGGGTGAGTAGTACTCCAGTTGCCAATCCTAAGCCATCTCAACGATTGGCCAATTTATTACGCACCAATCGCGCGAGCGTTTCCAGTAATGTATCTACCGGTTCGCAGCTCTCGGCGGACCTATTTGATAGTGACGATGCGACAGGCACAACTGCGGCAGTGCGTTCCGGTGCAGTGCTGCATGCAGGTGATGATATCTCAGTGCGTGCCGATTCTGAGATCGATCTGAATGCACTAAGTGGATCGACATCCGGTGCTGC